>CAZEIC010000011.1:0-44566 GCA_964512175.1 uncultured Oscillospiraceae bacterium
AAGAACCGCTGTTTTGCGCCGTAGAATCGTTCATACTGTCGCTCCTTGTTGATTAATACAGGCTGATGACCAGCATTTCCACGCAGTCGCGCGCCGACGTGATGGCGACGCGGACGTGCCGCGCCTGAAAATCGACCGGGCAGATGCGCTTGTGCCCGATGGTCGTTCCCTGATACGCCGTGCGCCAGCCGCCCTGCGTTTCATACTGCACGGCGAACGTCTCCACGCGCTGCCCGAACGCGATATCCTCCGCCAGCACGACATAGGAAACGCGCGCGTCGGACGGCAACAGCACGTCAAACACGCACTGCGTGTCGCCCTCGTCCGCCGGGATGCGCGTGATGTCGGCAAACTGCGCGACGTCGGAAGCGAACGTCGCCCGCAGTTTTTCGCCTAGCTCCGCAAGGCGGGCGATATCGCGCGGGTCGAGCTTACCCGACGGCATCGGCGGGATGTTGAGGTTGAGACAGGCGTTGCCGCCGACCGTGCGGACATAGGTGTCAAACAGCCTATCCAGCGTGTGCGGCGCTTCGTCTTCGTGGTAGAACCAGCCCCGACGGATGGACATGTCCGCCTCCGCACCCATGAAGCACAGCCCCTTGGAATAGAGGATGTTGGACAGCGCGCCGATATCCTCCCGGCTGTTGTCCATGTCGGAAAGCGAGCCGGTAAGCGGCCCCGGCCCCGTCTGCGGCTTGGTGTGCTTGCCGATTTCGCACGGCACGACCGCCCATTCGGCGTGCCGCGTAGCGCCGGCCTCGTTGCCGATCCAGCGCACGTCGGGACCGCCGTCCGAAAAGATGACCGCGCGCGGCTGATACTTGCGCACCAGCGCGAAATAGCCTTCGTAATCGTAGCGCTGGCGCTTGCCATTGGGACCTTCGCCGCACGCGCCGTCGAACCATACGCAGAAGATTTCGCCATATTGCGTGAGCAGCTCGGTCAACTGCGATTTGTAGTAATCGTTGTATTCCTCCGTGCCGTAAAGCGCGGAATTTCTGTCCCAAGGCGACAGGTAGAAGCCAAACGGCAGCCCCCAGCGGCGGCAGGCGTTGACCGCCTCGCGCACCACGTCGCCACGGTACGGGCTGTTTCGTACGCAGTGTTCGGTCGTCATCGTCGGCCATAAACAGAAGCCGTCGTGATGCTTGGCGGTGAGGATGAGCGCGCGCATGCCCGCGTCCTTGATTGCCTTGACCCACTGGCTGCAATCCAGTTCTGTCGGCGAAAACAACGCGGGCGATTCCGTACCGTCGCCCCATTCGCGCCCCGTGTATGTGTTCATGCCGTAGTGGATGAACGCGTAGAAGTTCGTTTCGTACCATTTGAGCTGCCGCCCGGACGGCCGCACATTGCCCGCTTTTCTCAAGAATGCCGCGAGATCGCTCATGTCGTCCCCCAAACACAGTATTCTTTGCTAATTATACCATGCGCGGCGTTTGACGTACAACCCTTTTTGTGATATCATGTCAAAGATATTTTGAACTGACGATGGGGGGATATTCCATGTCCGGTCATTCCAAGTGGGCTAATATCAAGCATAAAAAGGGCAAGGCGGACGCCGCGCGCGGGAAAATATTCACCAAAATCGGGCGAGAGATCGCCATCGCCGTGCGCGAGGGCGGCGCGGATCCCGCCAGCAACGGCAAGCTGCGCGACATCATCGCCAAGGCGAAAGCCAACAACATGCCCAACGACAACATCGCCCGGAGCATCAAAAAAGCGGCGGGCGAGGGCGGCAACGTCAATTATGAAGAACTCACCTATGAAGGCTACGCGCCCGGCGGCGTGGCGATCATCGTGGATATCGTGACCGACAACCGCAACCGCACGGCGTCCGACATCCGCCATATTTTCGACAAGAACGGCGGCTCGCTGGGGACGACGGGCTCGGTCAGTTATTTGTTTGATTCCAAGGGCTTGCTGGTCGTCGAGCGCGAGCCGGGCATCGACGAGGACGAACTGATGATGCAGGCGCTCGACGCGGGCGCGGAGGACATGCAGACGCAGGAGGACGTGTTTGAAATCTATACCGCCCCCAATGATTTCTCCGCCGTCCGCGAGGCGCTGGAAAGCGCGGGCTACGCTTTCCTGTCCGCCGACAAGCAGATGATCCCGCAGACGACGGTCACGCCGCCGGACGAGGAAGCGCTGCTCAAGATACAAAGGCTGCTGGAAATGCTCGACGACAACGAAGATGTGACCGAGGTGTACCACAACGCCGAGCTGCCCGAAGAAGAAGACGAGGACGACTGATTCCTTAATCCTGAACGATTCTCGCGCACACCACAGTGATATCATCCCGCGGCTTGCCGCCCTCGCGCGCAAGCGCCTCCCGCAGCAGCGCGTCGCATAGCGCCTGCGGGTTTTCGTGTGCGATCTGGCAAAGAATCCGCTCGATGTCGTCGCTTGACAGCACGTCCGAAAGCCCGTCGCTCATGAGCAGCACGAGGTCGCCGGGATAGACGGTCAGCGTCTGGCGCAGCGGCAGCACGTTGGCAAGCGCGCCCAAGGGGAGCGTCGCGCCCGACACGCGGCGCATGCTGCCGTTTTGTACGACAAGGGTGGCGCACGCGCCGAGCTTGTACAGCGTCGCCGAGCGCGTCCACAAATCAAGCACGCACAAATCGACGGTCGCGTACTGTTCGCCGTTTGTCGCCGACAGCATCATGCCGTTGACGGTCGTCAGCGCCTGCTCGCAGGAAAAGCCCGTTTCCAGGCAGCGCGTCAGCAATTCCAGCGTTTTCTTGCTCTCGCCGGCGGCTTGCGCGCCGTGCCCCATGCCGTCCGACAGCGCGAGGCACAGCCGACCGCCCGGAAGCGGCTTGACGAGCGACGCGTCGCCGTTGTGCCGCCCCGAGGTGGCAAGGTCGAACGCGCACGCCGTCGCGCTGCCGCACAGCGCGGACAGCGGCGGCTGTTCTTCCAGCAATATGCGGTTTCCGGGCAGCGTTTCCGCCTGAAGCGGCATGTGCATGAGCAGCCCAAGCTCGCGCGCGAGCCTCGCGGGCGAATGGCTGCCGAACGGATCGCGCTCGATTTCCAGCACGACGTGACCCTCCACGCGCTTGGCGTAGCGCAGCTTGCCGCGATAGCGCAGCGTGTCCGCCATGTGCCCCTCAACGTCCATTTGCAGCAGCGCGTCCTCATCCGCCTGCCGACAGCTAACGGCGGCAAGGCGCTCGACCGCCTGCGATATCGCGCAGAGCGTGGCGCGCGTCATGTCGCGCTCGGTCTGCGCGTAGATTTTTTTGAGCTGGATTTCCTGCATGCGGCTTTCATTGGCGGCAAGGCACGCGGGCAGCGCGGTCACGCGCAGGCAATCCTCGGGCAAGGCTGCGTCGGACGCGCCTTGCAGCAGCGCGCCGAAGGTCGCCTTGTTCTCGTCAAAGCGCTCGTGCCAGCAGATGGGCAGGTTTTCGCAGCCCGCGCACAGCCTGTCGGCGAGCACCTCGGTCTGCTCATCGAGCGGCGGCTCGCGAATGAGCACCTCGGGCAGCGCGTCCGCGAGCGCCGTCATGCCGCCTGACCAGCTTTTGAGACGCGATTCGACATACGCGCTTTCCATCGTGGGGTCGACGGGCTTGAGCGCCTGCGCGTACATGCGCGCGACGCGCACGCGGCGCTGCGGGATCGACAAAAACAACGTGCACGCCGCCGCGCCCGACACGATGCGCGCGATGTCGAGCGAGCCGCCCATTAGATAGGAAGCGAACAGACAGGAGAGCAGATACCCCGCCGCCGTCATCCAACGCCCGCGAGGGCGCAGCAGTCCGCAGAACATGCCGGAGAACGCGAGGCTCAACATCGTCAGCCCGGGCTGTCCCGACAGCGTGAGCGAAAGCCCGCACAGCAACCCGGCGCATGCCGCCGCACCGCCCGGCGCGACGGTCGAAACCAGCAGCACGAGCGCGCCCGAGAGCGCGTCGCCCAGCCGCAGCCACGACAGCGCGATTCTGCCTACGCCGACGAGCAGCGCGAGCGAAAAGAGCATCAGACACAGCGCGTCCTGCGAAAATTTGTGCTGCGACCGGTCGCGGAGGAACGCGCAGGCGCGGTAGAACGCCGGATAGCACGCCGCGCCCAACCCCGCCGACAGCGCCGCGTAAATGACGACGCTTGCCGCGTCGCCCAGCACGAGCGAAAACAACATCCTTGGCATCAGCGCCGCGAAGACCGCGAGCGATGCGCTGACGTTGCGCAGCGGCAGCAGGCGCAGCGCGAAATAAACCGCCAGACACCCGACGAACTGCCAAACGTCCGGCGCGACGCCCCAGACAAGGCGCATGATCAGCCCCGCCGTTAGCCCGCACACGGGCGCGGTCAAAGGGAGATTCGCCTGCAATACCGCCGCGAACGCGCAGCACGCAAACGGCGAGGGAATGGCGAAGCATTCCGCCAGCGTCAGCGCGAAGAAGCACGCCGCCGTCGGCAGCCCGCGCAGCGCGGCGACAAGCCACGCCCTGATATCGACGCGCGCCGTCTTGGCGCTTGCCCGCGCGCGGGTCGCTTGCCCAATCGTCGTTTGGGATGACATAGCGCTGATCCCTCCACCCGTGTATGGTTTCACCGTATGCTATCACGCCGCATGCGCGCGCCGCGTCGAACGAACGCGCGACGATTGTCGATTTGCGTTGCGCGCGCAAAAATGCTATACTGTTTCCGGGAGGGATGGCTTTGCAATTCAAGCTGCGAACGGGGCTTGCGCGGCGCGCGACGGGCGCGCTTCCAGCGCTATTTTGGCTCGCCGTCTGGCAATGCTCCGCCATGCTTGTCGATAAGCCGCTGCTGTTGCCAAGCCCCGTCGAAACGGCGTCGCGGCTGTTTTTTCTGATCAAGTCGGGCGCGGTGCTAGGCAGCGCGCTGCCGACGGTCGCGCGCGTGCTGTCGGGATATGTCGCGGCGCTTTTAGTTGGCGTGCTGCTGGCGGTCCCGTGCGCGCTTTCGCCGTGGTTTGACAGGCTGATGCGCCCGATTCGCGCCGCCATCAAGGCGACGCCGGTCAGTTCTTTCATTATTTTGGTGATGCTCTGGCTGACGGTGGGCGTCGTGCCGGCGTTCATTTCCTTTTTAATGGTGTTGCCCATCGTCTGGACGAACGTGCAAAAAGGGCTTGCCGAAACGGACGGCGCGCTGCTGGAAATGGCGCGCATGTATCGCTTCGGGCGCGTCAAGACGCTGCTGCATATCTACGCGCCCTCCGCCATGCCGCATTTCGCGGCGGCGTGCGCCACGGGCTTTGGCTTCGCGTGGAAGGCGGGCATCGCGGCGGAGGTCATCGCGCGTCCCGAGTTCTCGGTCGGCAAGAAACTGCTGGACGCAAAGATTTACATCGAAACGCCCGACCTGTTCGCGTGGACGCTGCTGGTGGTGCTCTTGAGCATGCTCATGGAGCGCGGCGTGCTCGCCGTCTGCAGCGCATTTCCCGGGAAAGGAGGCGCGCGGCATGGCAGCGTTTGAAAGCGTTTGCGCGGGGTATGACGGGCGGCTGGTGCTGCGCGACCTATCGTTCGCGCTTCCGGAGAACGGCTGCGCGGCGCTGACGGGCCCTTCGGGCATCGGCAAGACGACGGCGCTCCGGCTGCTCGCGGGCTTGGAAAAACCGCTGTCGGGGCGTATCACGGGACTATCTGGCAAGCGTGCGCTGATGCTGTTTCAGGAGGACAGGCTGCTGCCGTGGCGCACGGCGCTTCAGAACGTCGCACTGCCTGCCGATTCGGGCTTTGACTGCGAAAAAACGCTGCGCGCGCTCGGTATCGAGGACGTTGCGCAGTATCCCGAGCAGATGAGCGGCGGCATGCGCAGACGCGTGGCGTTGGCGCGCGCGCTTTGCCAGAAAATGGATATCCTGCTGCTGGATGAACCGTTCTCCGGGATAGACGCGCCGCTGCGCGAGCGCATCGCGCCGCTGGTGCTCACCGCCGCGCCGCTTATCGTGCTTGCCACGCACGACGCGGGCGATATCGTGTTGATGCGCGCGCGAACGATCGCGCTCAAAGGCGCGGAAGCCGAGGAATTTTTAGAAAAGGATTGACAAGCGCGGGGGAATGGGGTATACTGACCGCGCGTTAAGCAGGAGCTGCCCGCTCCTCACCCGCCGAACAACGGTTTTGCGCGGTGCAGGCAACGATCGTGTATCATGATCGGCGGGTGGTTTCATCCGCCGATTTTTGTGTAAAAAACATGGAGGTGCATCGACATCAACACAGAACTGATGATCAACGAAGAAATCCGAGACCGCGAGGTTCGCGTGATCGGCGCGGATGGCGCGCAGCTTGGCGTCATGCCGATTCAGAAAGCGCTGGAGCTTGCGGAGCACGCGCAGCTGGATCTGGTCAAGATCGTCCCCGGCGCGCAACCGCCCGTGTGCAAGCTGATCGACTATGACCGTCACCGCTACGAACAGTCCAAACGCGAGCGCGAGATGCGCAAAAACCAGCGCATCGTGACGCTCAAGGAGGTTCAGCTTTCCGCCACGATCGAAGAAAACGATCTGGTCACAAAAGCCAAGAACGCCGTCAAGTTCCTCGAGGACGGCGACAAGGTGAAGGTTTCCATCCGGTTTCGGGGCAGGCAGATCACGCACTCGGAAATCGGCACGCGCGTGATGAACGACTTCGTTGAGCGCACCAAGGATGTGTGTACGGTCGAGCGGCGTCCCATGTTGGAAGGGCGTCACATGATCATGATACTCGCCCCCAAGGCGGAAAAAGCCAGCAAGGCGGAGCGCATGGCGCGCGGAAGAAGCGCCGTGAACTCCCCGGAACAGGCGTCATCATAACTCGGAAGGAGGACGATCCCATGCCCAAGCAAAAAACCCACCGCGGCGCGGCGAAGCGCTTTTCGCTGACAAAGTCCGGTATTGTCAAGCACAAGAGCATGAACTGCAACCATATCCTCACCAAGAAAACCACCAAGCGCACCAGGCATCTGCGCAAGGGCGGCGTGCTGGAAAACAATGCCGAGGCGGCTACCATCCGTACAAATAAACCTTTGCTGGAATTAAGGAGGATACGATCATGGCACGAATCAAAAGAGCCGTCAACGGCCACAAAAAGCGCCGTAAGCTGCTCAAGCTGGCGAAGGGTTATTTCGGAGCGAAATCCAAGCAATACCGCGCTGCCAGCGAGCAGGTGCGCCGTTCTCTGCGCTATTCCTATGTCGGGCGCAAAATGCGCAAGCGCGAGTTCCGCCGCCTGTGGATCACCCGCATCAACGCCGCCGCGCGCATGAGCGGCATGAGCTATTCGGCGTTCATCAGCGGTCTGAAGAAGCATTCCATCGACGTGAACCGCAAGATGCTTGCCGACCTCGCCGTCAACGATGCGGACGCTTTCGCCCAGCTCGTGGCGCTTGCCAAGGAAGCTTGAAAACGGTCTTTTATACACAAACCCCTGGTCGGCATCCCGCCGACCGGTGTTTTGCGGTTTTATGCGGAGGGGAGGCGGCGGTTTGTTCAAGCGCAAGGATGTGATGATCATCGCGCTCGCCGTGTGTCTGGCGCTCGCAGCGTTCGGCATTAGCGCGCTGCAAAGCGCGGGCAAGCGCGCCTCGAACGTCGTCCATATCTACGTGGACGGCAAGCTCGCGCGTACGGCGACGGTCGGCAGTCCGCAGGAAATCGTCCTTTCCCAGGAAAACGGCGAGGAAAACGTGATCGCCATCACCGAAAACGGCGCGTATATGCTGTCCTCGACCTGTAAAAACCAGCTTTGCGTCGATCAAGGCGAGATCACAAAGGAAAATTATGGGAAAAGAGCGCTGGGCAACCATATCATCTGCTTGCCCAATCGCGTGACGGTCGAGCTTGTGCTCGAACAGGACGATATTGATCTGGACGCGCCGGATGTATGAAGATTAACGGGAAAAACGCGCGCTTCTGGACATGAGCGCGACGAGGCTGTCTTTGTAGGGGCTGCGGATGGTGAAGACATATCCGTAGTCCCTTTTTCCATTGGGGCGGATGATGGTGTAGCGCTTGCAGCGGTACTTGGCGGGGTCGGCGATATCGACAAATTCTTCGCTCAATAACAAACAGATGGCGTGCGCGCGCGAACGCGAGAACGGGCGGTAGCCGTGGCGCATAGGGATAAACTCCCAGAGCTTCCCAGGCGGGCTGACGCGCGTGACTGTGATGCGGTCGCGCTCGACGCGCACCTGCTCAAGATCCCAGCGTTTGCAGTATTCGATCATCGGGCGAAGCTGGCGGTACAGCGCGCTCAAGCGCAGCCGGTTGACGCGCTCGTGTTCCTGCGCGCGCTGCCTGCGCTCGAAAACCAGCAAAAAAAGGGCGGCGAACACACAGCACAAGACCAGCATCGCCGCCCAAAGATTCAAAGTGCTCATCCCCTTTGGCACAATATCTTGTGTATTATAGCATCATCATACCACAAGCACAAGGGGAATGAACATTCGTATATTTTGCCTTTTACAGCCTTGTCATTTCCAGAACTTCGACGCTCGTTTGCACTTCGCGCGGCAGCAGCGCGCGGGTTTCCGTCTCGCATTCGCCGCGCTGATTGTCGTACGGATCGTTGGGCAGAAAGGCTTTGGGCGGCTGATAGGGGTGCATGTAGGCGCTGTTGGCGACCATGCGGAAGGGGTCAAGGTTGCCAAAGTAAAAGTTCCAGCGCACTGTGTCGCCGGCGCGGTAGGCGCTTCCCCCAAAGGAACAGTCGCAAAACAGCCATCCGAACGGCTCGACATAGAACTGCGCCCAGTCGTGGCTGCCCTCGCGCCCGGGCGCGGCGAACAGCCCGGACTGCCAGCGCGCGGAAATGCCCGATATGCGGCAAAGCGTGATGAACAGAAGCGCCTGCAAGCCGCAATCCCCGCGCAGGTTGAGCGCGGCGTACTCCGCGCCGTTTTCGATGAGCAGGTACGGGCGCACATAGGCGTAGCGCACGTTCTGTGTGATGTAGTCGTAAAAACGCCGCGCCACGCGCACGGGCAACACTTCGTCGCCGCGAATCTCCGCCGCCAGCGCCGTGAGATAGGGCGTGAACGCGATGTGCGGCGGCAAGGGCTTGGTGTCCGCGCGCTGCGGCGCGGCGGCGTCGGGGTAGACGACGCCCCACGGCTCGCCAAGCGGGTCAACGTACCGCACGGACTGTACATATTCGTATTCCGCCGTGAACGGTGCGTTCTTTTCGAGCTTCTCTTGGAAGAAAATGGTGCGCTGCGGCGCGCTCGCCAGCGCGATGACCTCGGGGCGCGGCGTGCAGTCGAGCAGCTTGATCTCCGATTGCTGCGCCGCCGGGGCGGGCATCGCCAGATGCACGCGGTAGGTTTCGCCCGGCGCGAACGCCTCGTCGCACACGGACAGCGACGCGCGCATTCTGATGCGATACCGCGCCTCGCCCGCGCGTATCATGTCCTCGATAACGGGCGAAAGCAGCTCGTCGCGCGCGGGGCGCTCCTTGCCGGCGCGTTTGGCAAGCGCGGCGTTGGACTTGAGCAGCGAAGCGTAGGTGTCCGCAAAGAACCGCTGCTCGCCGTCGATATAGTGGAAGTCCAGCCAGCCGTCCTTTTGCAGTTCCGTCAGGTCGCCTTCCGTGAACGCCGGGATATCCGCGCGTATCTCCCGCAGCAGCGTTTCCCGGGAAAGCGTGTAACTGCCGCGCAGCCGCGCGCAAAACACTTGCTGCATCTCCAACCGACGCTTGAGCATGTCGGGCGGATTGGATGCGAGCCTGCGCGCGATCATCGTCTCCGCGGCGTTGAGATTGCCCGCGTATACGCAGCTTTTGATGTCCTCCGGCAGTTCCGTTTGCAGCGAGAGCAGATGTTCGTGCATAATGACCTCCCGCGATTCGTCGAATTTTTCTTCCCGGTCTTTACAAATGCCGCGCGCGAGGCGATAATAGCGACAGGAGGTGCGCGCCATGATTTTGCGGTATCGGGAATTGGCATTACAATACAACGAAGCGCCGCTTCTGTCAAGCGTGCTGCACGCCGACGCGCCGTGCGCGGGCAGGGGCGTGTGCGGGAAGTGCCGCGTGCGCGCGCGCGGCGGGCTGTCCGCGCCGACCGCCGAGGAACGCGCGCTGCTTTCGGCGGAAGAATTGCAAAGCGGCTGGCGGCTGGCATGTCAGGCGCGCGTGCTGGGCGATATCGACGTGGACGTGCCCGAACGCCGCGATATGCTCGTGCAGCTGGATTTCTCGGATAACGCCTTGCCCGCGCGCCACGGCGGCGAGGGCGTCGCGCTTGCCGTGGACATCGGCACGACGACGCTTGCCGCGTATGCGTGCGACATGAAAACGGGCGCGGTGCTCGCGCGCGGCGCGTGCGAAAACCCGCAGCGCATGTATGGCGCGGACGTGATCTCGCGCGTCGCGCACGCGCTTTCAGGCGGGCTTTGCGATTTGACGCGCGTGCTCCGCGAGCGTCTGGACGCGCTGGCAAACGATATCGCGCGGGAAGCGGGGCTGCCGTCCGCGTCGGGGTTCGCGCATGCCGTGCTCACGGGGAACACCTGCATGCTGCTGCTGCTGGTCGGCGATTTGCCCGCCGCGCTCGCCGCCGCGCCGTTTCGGCAGGACAGGCTGTTTGGCGAAACGCTGCCAGCGCGCGCGCTGCTCTCGTCCTTTGCGGAAAGCGCGAAGGTCTATCTCCCGCGCTGCATGGCGGCGTTTGTGGGCGCGGACATCACCTGCGCGCTGCTGGCGGCGGATATACCAGACGATAAAACCACGCTGCTGTGCGATATCGGCACGAACGGCGAGATCGCGTTGTCGCATAAGGGGCGCTTGACCGTCTGCGCGACGGCGGCGGGTCCGGCGTTCGAGGGCGCGGGCGTTTCGTGCGCGGGACCCGCGCGCCCGGGCGCGGTGGATCGCGTGTGGCTGGAAAGCGGTGCCATCCGTTATACGACCATCGGCGGCGAACCGCCGACGCACTTTTGCGGAAGCGGGCTGATCGACGCTTGCGCGGCGCTGCTTGCCCTCGAAACGATCGAGCCGTCCGGGCGCGTCGTCGGCGATACGACCATTGCGGGGCTGACGCTCACGCAGGCGGACGTCCGCGCCATGCAGCTTGCCAAGGCCGCCATCTGCGCGGGCATGCTGACGCTGCTGTCCGACGCCGGACTGACGGTAGCGTCAATCGACGAACTGCTTTTGGCGGGCGGTTTCGGCACGCGCATGGACGCGCGCAGCGCCGCGTATATCGGGCTGATTCCGCCGGAATCGGCGGCGAAGGCGCGCGCCATCGGCAACGCGGCGGGCGCGGGCGCGGCGCTGCTTGCGGCGGATGCGTCCCGCGAAACGGCGTGCGAGGCGATCGCGCGATCTGCGCGCGTCGTCGATTTGACGGCGAGCGCTCGGTTCATGGCGGAATACGTCGAGCAGATGGCGTTTCCCGAAGAATAGCCCATACGGGATTTTACATTTCCCCGGGCTTTTCACAGAACGTTCGGTATGGTATACTGTGTCTGTTTGGTATAGCGTGGAGAATGGAGGGGGCGCGTTTGTCGGAAGAGGCGTATGAACTGCTGGCGATGGGCGCGCGCTATTGGTTCGTGCTGCTGGGCGCGGTGATCGTATGGCGCAGCCTGTCTTGGCTTGCGCTCGATTCGCGCGCGCGTCGGCGCGAGCTGCGCGACCTGCCGGATGCCGGGCTGGTCGGCGAAGTCGTCGATCTGGACACGGGCAGGGCATACCCGCTTCCGTATGAAGGCACGCTGGGCGGCGGGCGCGGGTGCGACGTGCGCATTCCGGGCGCGGGGCTCAAGCGCCGGCATCTGTCGCTGATGCTCGTGCGCGGCAAGGGCATGCGCGTGACGCTCGCTCGCGGCGCGAGGGCGGCGCTGGACGGCGTGCCCATTTCCGGCTCGGCGTACGCGCTGCACGGCGCGCGTATCGAAACGCCGGGCTGCGAGCTGCGCGTGCGCCTGTTCGCGGGGCTGCCCGTTCCAAGATACCGCGCGTACCAGCCCGAGGACGCGCCAATAGAACAGAATATGCCCGAACCCGAAACCGACGAAGCGGCGTATCCGTTCGGGACGGAAGAATATCCCTTCGAGCAACAGCCCGCGTATGATGCCGTTCCCGGGCTGACGCAGGAAGCGTATCCCTTCGCCGCGCAAGAGCAGGAAGAACCGAGCGCCGGTGACATGACATGGCCATACGCGCCCTATCCGCCCGAGCTTTTACAGGAAGCCTTGCGGCAAGCGTCGGATGAAGACATGGAAACGGAAGCGCCGCCGAAACCCGAACGCCATCGGCGCGCCGGACGGGGGAGGCGCGGTATATGAAACAAAAGCGGTCGCTCAGACGGGACAGGTCGCCCTCGCGCATGCTGGTGACGGCGGTCATGACGTTCTTTTTCAGCGCGTTTCTGCTGTTGGCGCTGAAGGATTTGAATTTGCAATCCGTGCTGATGGCGATTGCCGTGCCCGCCATCGTGTTCGTCGGCGTGATGGGACTGCCAAAGCTTTTGCCTGCGGACAAGCTCCTTTTGTCGCTGACGAACTTTCTGTGCGCGCTCGGCGTGCTGCTGCTGTTCCGGCTTGACCCGGAGCGCGGTATGGCGCAGGCGATGAACTACGGCGTGGGCGTGTTTTGCATGCTGGTGTGCATCGTACTGGTGCGCCGCGTGCGCGACTGGAAGATCCTCGCGCCGATCATCGCGCTCGGCGCGCTGGCGATGCTCGCGCTGCCGCTTTTGTTCGGCGAGGTCAAAAAAGGCGCGAAGGCGTGGGTGTCCATCGCGGGCGTCGGCATGCAGCCCAGCGAAGTCGTGAAGCTCGCGCTGCTGGTCGTGGTCGCGTGGCTGCTGTCCCGGCGGCAGGTCGTGCTGACGGCGCTGTTCGCGGGCGCGTGCCTGCTGATGCTCATGCTGCAAAAGGACCTTGGCACGGCGCTGCTGTACTACGGCACGACGCTGGTGATGGTTTTCGCCGCGACGGGCAGCCTGCTTCTATGCGGCGTGGGCGTTGCGGGCGGCGCTGCGGCGGCGGTCGTGGGGTACACGCTGTTTGATCATGTGCAAAAGCGCGTGCGCATCTGGCTCAACCCGTGGAACGATCCGGCGGGCGAGGGGTATCAGATCGTCATGTCGCTCATCGCCATGGCGAACGGCGGTATATGGGGCACGGGGCTGGGCGTCGGCGACGCGACGAACATCCCGGAATACGCCACGGACTTTATCTTCGCCGCGCTGTTTAACGAGTTCGGCGTGGTGTTCGCGCTGCTCGTGCTGCTCATCTATATGGCGCTGATGCTGCGAGGCATCGGCATCGCGCTGCGCTCGCGCACGGCGTTCCATTCGCTGCTGGCGCTGGGGTGCGTGGCGCTCTTATGCCTGCAAACGTTCGTCATCATCGGCGGCAACATCAAGCTCATTCCCTTGACGGGCGTGACGCTGCCGTTCATTAGCTACGGCGGTACGTCGCTGGTGTCCAGCCTGTGCGTCATCGGGCTTTTGCAGGGCGTGGGCAGCCTCAATGACGACGCGGTGCGCGAGGACAAGAAACTCGCCGCCTTGGGGGACGAAGCATGAAGCAGCTTAGAAAGAACATCCGAAAGGTCGCGCTGCTGCTGTGCTGCCTGTTCCTGCTGCTGGCGGGCTACGGCGCGTTCAGCCTGCTCACGTCGGGCAGTCGTTGGTTTTCTTCCACTTATAATCAGTTTCGCCTTCGGCAGCAGCAGAACGTCGCGCCGGGGGATATCTACGACCGCGCGGGGACGCTGCTGGCAAGCTCGGAAGACGGAAAGCGCGTCTATCCCGGCGACCCGGAGGCGGTCAAATCGGTGTCGCACGTGCTCGCGAGCGCGTCCGACGGCGTGGAAAAGCGCATGTCGCATTACTTATACGGCTTCAACGCGTCCTATTTTGAACGCCTTGCCGCCGCGTTTCGCGGGGAGACGCGCAAGGGCGACGCCGTCACTCTGACCATCGACGGCGCGCTGTGCTCGTACATCGCTTCGCAATTCCCGACCGGGCATTCGGGCGCGGTCGCGGTGATGAACTATAAAACGGGCGAGTTGCTCGCGCTCCAGAGCTACCCGGGGTTCGACCCGGCGAGCGCCTCGGTGTCCGTGAAGGTTTCGACGAACCGCGCCGTCAAGTGGACGAGCGCGCCGGGTTCGACCTTCAAAATCGTGACGCTTGCCTCCGCGCTGCAAAACATCCCGGGCGTGGGCACGCGCGCGTTCACCTGCACGGGCGTAATGCCCGTCGGCATCGGCACGATCACCGACGCGGGCACGAAGCTTGCGGAAAACATCATCACCAAGCACGACACGCTCACCATCCAGCGCGCGTTTGCGGTCAGCTGCAACAACACGTTCGCCGCCGTCGCGCTCGAGCTGGGCGACCAGACGCTCAAGGCGACCGCCGATCAATTCGGGCTGTCGGACAACTTCCTGTTCCGCGATCTCATTGTGGAAAATTCTTCCTATCCGCTCGAGAACCGCTCCGACCTCGAAATCGCTTGGACGGGCGCGGGGCAGAGCGCGCTGGCGGTCACGCCGCTGCACATGTGCATGATCGCGTCTGGCATCGCCAATCAAGGCGTAATGATGGAGCCGAGGCTGCTTTTGTCCGCCGCAAGCGCGGGCGGCACGCCGCGCGCGTCCTTCGCGTCGCGCGTATACCGCACCTGCGTTTCGGAAACCATCGCCGCCACGCTCAAAGCGTCCATGCGGCAGGTCGTGGCGCACGGAACGGGCACGGCGGCGGCGGTGCCGGGGCTGGTGATCTGCGGCAAGACGGGCTCTGCGCAAATCGACGGGCAAGCATTGGAAAACGCGTGGTTCACGGGGTTCATAGACAGTCAAGACGCGCCATATGCTGTATGCGTGGTCGTCGAGGACGCGGGCGGCGGCGGCAGCGTGGCGGCGCCCCTCGCGGGCAAAATATTCAAGTATCTGGCAAATCATTGATGGAGAGAACGCGATGACGCTCGCTCGGAAACCCAGAAAAACGCATGGCGTGAACAGGCTGGGGCGGCTGCTGGCGCTGCTGCCCTGCTCCTGCATATTGCTCTATCCGTTGTATGAGGCGGCGCATGTGCGCCTTGTCCGGAGCGAGCTTGTGTGTAAGCGGCTGCCCGCCGCGTGGGACGGCGTGACCGTCGCGTTCGTCAGCGATTTGCACGACGGCGCGCTGATGCCGCGCTCGCGGTTGGACGACGTGATCGTGCGCGTCAACGCGCTGAACGCCGATATCCTGATTCTCGGCGGCGATTACGCGAACGACTCCGCCGGGGCGCTGGCGTTTTTTACCGAATATAAGCCGCGCTTTTCGGCGCGGCTGGGCGTGTACGCGGTCATGGGCAATCACGACAGAACGGTGCCCGACGCGCGCGTGTTCGACATCATGCGCGCGATGATCGCCGTCGGCGTTACGCCGCTGGTCAACACGAGCGCCATCCTCGAGCGCGACGGGCAAACGCTCGCCATCTGCGGCGTGGACGATTACTATAACGGCTTTCCCGACCCGGAAGCCGTGCGCGCGCAAACGCGGGACGCAAACTATACCATCTTTGTCACGCATTCGCCCGATATGCTGAAACCCGCTTGCAGAGGCGGCGAATGGTTCGATTTGGCGCTCTGCGGGCACACGCACGGCGGGCAAATCGCGTTCTTCGGCTGGGCGCCCTTTCCCTCGTGCGAGACGGGCAACGCCTTCCGTTCGGGCTGGTATCGCGCCTATGGCGCGGATATTTTGGTTTCCAACGGCGTGGGCACGACCGTGCTGCCCGTGCGCCTCGGCGCGCCGCCGCAGTTTCACATAATCACGCTGCGGTGTGAGCGGGCGACCTGATAGCTACCTGCGCATCAAAACGGCGTTGGGGGCGATTTTGCAGACAGCGCTGTTCATCGGGATGATTTCGCCGTCCACGTTTAAAAGCATGCCGGGCGATTTGAACTTGATCTCCTTGCAGCGCAGGTGTTTCGTTTCCGGGAAATCCAGCACCTTGCCCGCCAGCAGCCTCGGCAGGCAATAAAAGAGCATGCGCGGCTTTTTCATGCTGCGGATGAGCACAACGTCCAGCAAGCCGTCGTCCATGCTCGCCTTGGGCGCGATGGGGATGCCCCCGCCGATCCAGCGCCCGTTGGCGACCGCGCAAATAAGCAGCGACTCCGTCGCGGGCGCGCCGCCGTCGATGGCGTATTCGATCGTAATGGGCTTGAAAGAGAAAATGGCGCGTACCACGCCGTAGAGGTAGGGCAGCAGCCCGCGCACATGTTTTTTTGCCTTGAGCGCGTGTTCCAGCACGCAAACGTCGAACCCCGTGCCGCAGACGTTTAGAAAAGAACGCTCGTTGAGCCTGCCCATATCGGTGGGCTTGGGCTCGCGCGCGAGCGCGTACTCCAGCGCTTTGACGGGGTCTTTGGGGATGCCGACGGTCTTGATCACGTCGTTGCCCGTTCCCGCGGGGATGACGATCAGCGCGGTCTTTGACCCCTGAAGGCCCAGCGAGATTTCATATGCCGTGCCGTCGCCGCCGACGGAGATCACGTCGCTTTCACCGTCGCGTACCGCCTGCGCCGCAAGCAGCGTCGCATGCCCGGGCGCTTCCGTGTAGCGCACCTGATACACCATGCCGCGCTTGACAAGCAGCGCTTCCACCTGCGCGCACACGCGCCTTGCCCGCCCGTTGCCAGCCAGAGGATTGCAGATCACAAGGCTCATCCGTACATCATCTCCAGTGCGTATACTGTACATTATTTCCGCCCAATTGTCAAAGAAAAACTGTTTACAATTGTAAACACGAAACCCGCTTGACAAATAATTCGACATGATGTAGAATACGAATCAAGACAGACTGTCGAATCAACGAAGGGAGCACGCTATGAAATCGCAGAAACTACCGGACGCGGAGTTTGAGATCATGGAAACGGTGTGGGGTCTCGAGCCGCCCGTCACCTCGGCGATGGTGATGGCGGCGCATGGGAACGACAAAGGCTGGAAGCCGCAGACGGCGCTGACGCTGCTGTCGCGGCTGACGGAGCGCGGTTTCCTGCGCACCGAAAAAGGTAAAGGGCGTAACTTGCTGTTCTACCCCGCTATCAACCGGGAGGAATACCTGAAAATGGAGACCTCGGATTTTGTGCGGCATTTCCACAAAAAGAGCCTCGTGAGCTTGCTGACGGCGCTGTCGAGCGAGGATTTGAGCGACCAAGACCTGCAAGAATTGTCCGACTGGATGCGCCGCGAGGCGAAGCGGCGCGCGCAATGCGCCCCGGGAGAGGAGGACGGTCATGCGTGAATTTCTGCTGGCGTTGGCGACGTGCACCATTTCCATGTCTGTCGTCGCCGCCGTCGCGCTGCTGCTCGCGCCCGCGCTGGCAAAGCGGTACAGCGCGCGCGGTATCTACTGCGTGCTGGCGATCATCGTCGTGGGCTTCCTGATCCCCTTCCGTCCGCAGGCGAACGCCCCGGCGGTCACGCTGACGCTCCCGCCCGAAAGGCTGTCGTCGGCACGCATCGAGGCGGTCAAGGCGGAGAAACGGTCGGCGAGCGTCCTCCCGTCCGACGTAGGCGACGGGCGCGCGATTCGCAAATCAGAGATCGCCATGCCCGAAAAGGGCATAGAACCCGAAACCGTCGTGTTCCTCGTCTGGCTCTCGGGCGCGGTCTGCGTGCTTTGCGTCCAGATTGCAAGGCACAGGCGCGGCATGCGCGTGATCAAACGCTGGTCTGAACAGGCGAGCATGACTGCGTGCCTGACGCTCGAGAGCGAGAAAGCCGACCTTGGCATCAAGCGGAACGTGGCGCTCCTCGTGTGCAAAGCCGTATCCAGCCCCATGCTCGCGGGCATCTTCCGCCCCGTCGTCGTGCTGCCGGAGGAATTATCGCCAAAGGAGCTGGCGCTCGTGCTCCGGCATGAGCTTTGGCACCTGCGCGGCAGGGACCTCTGGGTGCGCGCGCTGCTGCTGGCGGCGGCGAGCGTACACTTCTTCAATCCGGTCATCTACCTGCTCGGTCGGGCGCTTTCCTACTACTGCGAGGCGGCGTGCGATGCGGGCGTGACGCGCGGCGCGGCGCTCGACGCGCGGCTTTCCTACGGCGAAACCATCCTGACTGCCGCGCGCGGACGTAACGGGCTGCGCACGGCGCTGTCTACAAACTTTAATGGAGGAAAAAGAGTGATGAAACGCAGGATCAACGCCATCTTGGATACCGGCAAAAAGCGCCTCGGCGCGCTGCTCATCTGCATGACGCTGCTGGCGAGCCTCGGCACGGGCATGGGGCTTGCGCTCACGCGGGAACAGCTTCCCGACGGGCTGGACGCGCTGATTGGCAAGGATGTATACGTTGCCCGCGAACATGGTTCGCCCATGGTCTATGTGCCGACGCCCAACGATCTGGAATTCCCGTGGTTTGAATACTTCCAGGGCGCGAAAGCGCGCGTCGTCGGCTGGATGGAAAACGAAACCGCCATCTCCGCGTACCATAACGATGGTCGCGCGCTCGACATGACCTGCAACCTCTGGCTGCATGTGCTGGTCGGCGGCGATGGTGAAAAGGACGGCGTGCTGGGGTTGTTCCCGCTGGATTATATCGCGCTGGAAGCGCCCGACGCGGCGCTGCCGACGGCGACGGTCTTGGCGGGCGGCGCGACGGTGTACACCGAGTACGCGGAGGATTCCGAAAAGGCGTTCGAGCTTGCGGCGGGCGATGCGGTGACGCTGCTGTGCTGGCGGACGGATTGGGTGCAGGTGCAGGCGGGCGACCGGTTCGGTTTTGTGCGCGCGGACAGGCTTTCGCTGCCCGAGGACGTGTTGGACGCGATGCAGGCTTCCGAGGTTCGGGTGCAGTTTTCCGATAGTACCATGCGGGAGGTGAAGCTGATCTATCGTTGGGAGAAGCTCATCACGCCGCTGCAGGAACAATACGGCGAGAACGTCGAGGAATGGCCGCCCGAGCAGCGCGCGTTCTACTCGCAGACGGAAATCGAAACCATCGGCTTCGCAGAACCTTGCTATCTGCTGCCGACCGCCGAGGACATGACAGAGGAAGCGGCGGTCGCGAAGGCAAAGGAAGCGTTCATGCAGGCGTGCGAATTACCCGCGAGCACGGTCGAAGAGTATACGGTGACGGCGTACCTCTTTTGCGAATCCTCGCGCGACGACACCCGACCGCTGTGGTATGTGTCGTTCCGGCTGTGGGAGGATGATACGGCGATCAACTCGTTTGACGTAACGCTGTCGTCGCCCTCGGGCGAGGTCGTGCGCACGGCGGATGTCGTGGAATTCGAGCATCGGGAGGCGCGGCTCGCGGACGCGAAAGAGGCGGATGCGGCGTTGGCGACATGGGAACAGGAAAAAGGACCGATGATCACATGGTCGGCGGAGGATGCGCTCGCCTTTACCCGGCAGTACGGCGTGGACGGCGACGCGGCTTCCGGCGAGGAACAAGACCCATCTGTTATGGTCGCGCCCGAGAAGGCGCGCGAGATCGGCATGGCGGCGATTTCCGCGAAGTACGGCGTGACAAAGGAAACGCTCATGGCGTATGATTTGGACATGTCGCTTGAAATCGACATGAACGTGCTGTACGACGAGCCGTATTACTATTTCTTCTTCTCCGACCCTGCGGACGAAACCAATCACCAGTCCTACGCCGCGTTCGTCTTCGCCTATTCGGGAGAAATCATGGCGGTTTCCGGTCCCGACGACGGCAATGGTTGACATGATTCGACAGAATTTACCATCCCTCGAAAAAACGCTTGCATTCCGGCACTAGATATGGTAGAATGCTCAAGCTGTCATCATGAAGGGGCATGGACTCCGCCTAGCGCCAAGCAGGCGCGGGCGACAGGCAGGGAGGTATGAACCAATGGGCAAGTTTTGTGAAGTGTGCGAAAAAGGGCTGATGGTCGGTCATAAGGTCAGCCATTCCAACCGCAAGAGCTCCAAGGCGTGGGCGCCCAACGTTCAGAAAGTGCGCGTGCTGGTGGCTGGTCGCCCCATGCGCCTGAACGTCTGCACGCGCTGTCTGCGCTCGGGGAACGTCGAGCGCGCGCTGTCCTCGGGCGGCGTACAGGGCTGATATCACCCGGTTGAACGCATACGCAATCAGCCGCCCACGGGCGGCTTTTTGCATAGGATTCGCAGAAAAAAGCGGTTGTCAAATGCGAACATATGTGCCACAATGACCGCAGACTGACACACGGAGGGCTTCAAGGCATGACACGCGACACGCTGCTCGTCAAGGGCGCAAGGGAGCACAACCTCAAGAACGTCGATATCGAGATACCGCGCGACCAGCTCGTGGTCTTTACCGGGCTGTCTGGCTCGGGCAAAAGCTCGCTGGCGTTCGATACCATCTACGCCGAGGGGCAGCGCCGGTATATCGAGAGCATGTCCTCCTACGCGCGGCAGTTCCTTGGACAGATGGAAAAGCCCGACGTGGACTTGATCGAGGGGCTTTCGCCCGCCATCTCCATCGACCAAAAGACCACCGGGCGTAACCCGCGCTCGACGGTCGGCACGGTCACAGAGGTCAACGACTACCTGCGCCTGATGTACGCTCGCATCGGCGTGCCGCACTGTCCGGAATGCGGCAAGGAAATCAAGCAGCAGACCGTCGATCAGATGGTGGACGCGCTGCTTGCCATGCCCGAGGGTACGCGCATGCAGATCCTTGCGCCCGTCGTTCGCGGGCGGAAGGGCGAGCACGCGCGCATACTGGAGGACGCGCGGCACGGCGGCTTCGTGCGCGTGCGCATCGACGGGCGCGGCTATGAGCTGGAAGACTTGCCGCCGCTGGACAAACAGAAAAAGCATGATATCGACATCGTGGTCGACCGCATCGTCATTCGCGAGGGCATCGCCCAGCGCCTGACCGACAGCTTGGAGACCGCCATGAAGCAGGCGGCGGGGCTGGTCGGTATCGATTTGGTGGACACGGGCGAGCAATTGATGTTTTCGCAGAACTATGCCTGCCCCGATTGCGGCGTGAACATCGAGGAGCTCGCGCCGCGCATGTTTTCCTTTAATAATCCGTTCGGTGCGTGCCCCGAGTGCGGCGGGTTGGGGACGCTCATGAAGATTAGCCCCGACCTGTGTGTGCCCGACAGGGGCAAGTCGCTCAACGAGGGCGCGGTCTCCTGCATGGGCTGGAACTCGGGCGAGCGCAATTCCACGGCGCACATCATGTTTCAGGGGCTGGCGGCGCACTACGGCTTTTCGATGGACACGCCCTTCCGCGAGCTTCCCAAGAAGGTACAGGATGTGATCTTTTACGGCACGGGCGGCGATAAAATCAAGGTGACGTTCGATTCCGCCAACGGTCACGGCACGTACATGACGGCGTATGAGGGCGTGGTCTGCTCGCTGGAGCGCCGCTACCGCGAAACGGCAAGCGAGACGATGAAGGCGGCGTATGAGGAGTTCATGTCGCAGGAGCAATGCCCGGTCTGCCACGGCGACAGGCTCAAGCGCGAGTCGCTCGCTGTGACGGTGGGTGGTTTGAACATCGCGCGCGTCAACGACATGAACATCCAGAGCGCGCGCGACTTTCTCAAAGGGCTGCAGCTTTCCGGCATGCATACCATGATCGCCTCGCAGATCCTCAAGGAAATCGAGGCGCGGCTGGGCTTCCTGTGCGACGTGGGGCTGGAGTATCTCACGCTGTCGCGCGGCGCGAGCACGCTGTCGGGCGGAGAAGGGCAGCGCATCCGGTTGGCGACGCAAATCGGCTCGGGGCTTGTGGGTGTATTGTACATTCTGGACGAGCCTTCCATCGGGCTGCATCAGCGCGACAATGCGCGGCTGCTTGCCACCATGCGCAACATGCGCGATTTGGGGAACACGCTGATCGTCGTGGAGCACGACGAGGAAACGCTGCGCGCTGCCGATTATATCGTGGACATCGGGCCCGGCGCGGGCGAGAACGGCGGAAAGATCGTCGCGCAGGGTACGCTGCAGGAGATCATCGACAACCCCGCCTCGATCACCGGGCAGTATTTAAGCGGGAAGAAGTGCATCCCCATCCCGAAAAAACGCCGCGAACCGACGGGGTATCTGACCGTGCGCGGCGCGACGGAGCACAACCTCAAAAACATCGACGCGCGCTTCCCGCTCGGCGTGTTCTGCTGCGTATCGGGCGTATCCGGCTCAGGCAAAAGCAGCCTTGTCAATGAAATCGTATACAAGGCGCTCGCGCGCGACCTCAACCGCGCCAAGACGCGTCCGGGCAAGCACGAAGCCATCGAAGGCGTGCGCCAGCTCGATAAGATCATCAACATCGACCAATCGCCCATCGGGCGTTCACCGCGCTCCAACCCGGCGACGTATACCGGGCTGTTCGACCTCATCCGTAAGGTGTACGCGCAGACGAACGAGGCGAAGGTGCGCGGCTACAAGGACAACCGCTTCTCCTTCAATGTCAAGGGCGGGCGCTGCGAGGCGTGCATGGGCGACGGGCTGATCAAAATAGAGATGCACTTCATGGCGGACTTGTACGTTCCCTGCGAGGTTTGCAAGGGCAAGCGCTACAACCGCGAAACGCTCGAGGTCAAGTATCGCGGCCACTCGATCGCCGACGTGCTGGACATGACGGTGGACGAGGCGCTGCGCGTGTTTGAGAACCATCGGCAGATCATGGTCAAGCTCGAAACGCTGCGCGACGTGGGGCTGGGGTACATGCGGCTTGGGCAGCCGAGCACCACGCTGTCGGGCGGCGACGGGCAAGACGCTCGTGCTGCTGGACGAACCGACGACCGGGCTGCACATGGACGACGTGTCGCGGCTGGTACAGGTGCTGCAAAAGCTGACCGACGCGGGCAACAGCGTGCTGGTCATCGAACATAACCTTGACATTTTGAAGACGGCGGACTATATTCTGGATATGGGTCCCGAGGGCGGAGACAAAGGCGGCGAACTGATCGCCGAGGGCACGCCCGAGGAGATTTGCGCGACCGAGAGAAGCTATACCGGACAATTTTTGCGGAAGGTCGGCGTGAAGCCGGCGAAAGGGAGGCAGCATGGCGCTCGATCTTGATACCTTCTGGCGCGACGACGAAGAAGCGCATCGCGACAATTGTTTCTTCAAGGGCAGGCAGACGGCGCTGGGCATCCGCATGAGCGGCGAGTGCGTGTTCGCCGAGCTTTCCGAGCCGGGCGATCCGTGGGTCGACACGCCGCGCGAGCGCAGGCTCGACCTCAACCGCCGTTATAACGACAAGGCGGAAAAAATCGTCGGTAAGCGCCTGCTGCCCGAAACGCTGCCGCCCGAGGGTGCAAGGCTGCCGTATGTGCGGCGCATCGGCGAGGCGTTCGGCGGCGAATACATCATCAAGCATCAGTCGGAATGGCTGACCGAGAGCGTACACGACGAGATTTCGCTGGAGAAGCTGCTCGACCGCGTGGAGCGCATGGATTATCGCGCGTTCATGCTTCCCGATGGCTGGGAGCGCGAAAAAAAGCGCGTGTACGAACAATACGGCGTGAAGCCCGCGCCGCTTCGGCACATTCGCGGTCCCGTGACGCTCGCGTGTTCGATTTTCGGCTCGGAGAACCTGATTTATCTGATTCTCGACGAGCCGGACCTTGCCAAACGCTTCTCAAGCGCCATCACGCACGCGATCCTTTCGATGGCGGCGGTCATGGACGAGGAGGCGGGCGTCACGCCCGAAACCGCGCCCGGGTTCTCCTTCGCGGACGACAACTGCTGCCTGCTCAACCCCGACATGTACGAGCTGTTCGGGTATCCCGTGCTCGAGAAAGTGTTCTCTGTGTACGCGCCCAAGCCCGGTGATTCCCGTTATCAGCACTCCGACAGCGCGATGGAACACCTGCTGCCAATTCTTGGCAGGCTGAACTTTACGGGCGTGAATTTCGGGCCGACCGTGCTCGTGCCCGCCATCCGCAAATACCTGCCCAACGCGCGTATCGACGGCTGCATCGCGCCGCTGACGTTCATGCGCAACGAGCGCGAAGCCTTGATAGAACAGGTGCGCAGGGATTGCCGGGATGATAAGCGCTACGGCGGCGTGAACCTTTCGTGCGCCGGGTCGATCAACAACGGAAGCTCGCTGGAAAGCATGCGGCTGATCATGGAAGTGATACGGGAGGAAGCCGGCTGACGGCGCTTCCCGATTATTTCATTACAATTCCATTTCTTTTTCAAAAATAATACTAGGCGAAAGTGTTGCTTTTGTGGTATACTGTTTTCCGCATCACGGATGCGGGAGGTACGGCGCGCCATGGAGCGAACGATTGTATTGGCTTCCGGCTCTCCGCGCAGGCGGGAGCTGATGACATACATGCGCGTTCCGTTCATCGTGGAAGCGGTGGATGTGGACGAGCGTCTTTCGGGCGCGCCCGGAGACGTGGTTTGCGCGCTCGCGCGCAGAAAGGCGGAAGCGTCGTGCGCGCTGCACCCTGACCGCGTCGTGCTCGCGGCGGATACGCTCGTGGAGATCGGCGGGCAGACGCTGGGCAAGCCCGCGGACGAACTGGACGCCGCGCGCATGATACGATTGCTGTCCGGCGCGTGGCATACCGTGCACTCGGGCGTTTGCGTCATCGCGGACGGGCGGACGCTCGTGCGACACGAGGCAACGCGCGTGCTTTTTTGTGATTTGACCGACGCACAGATCGCCCGATACGTCCAAACGTGCGAGCCGATGGACAAGGCGGGGGCGTATGCCCTTCAGGGCATCGGCGGCATGTTCGTGCGCCGCATCGAGGGCAGCTATTCCAACGTCATCGGGCTGCCGATGGCGACCGTGCGCGACATGCTTCTGGACATTGGATACGAAATATAACATGCGGGATGTGCGAATATGCCGATAATTGCGCCTGACGTAGGCATCGATCTGGGAACTTCCAACACGCTGGTCTATGTGCGCAAGCGCGGCGTGCTCATCAGCGAGCCGTCCGTGCTGGTGATGGACGCGTCGGGCAGGCGCACGGTGCGCGCCTTTGGCGACGAGGCGCTGCTGCTGCTGGGCAGGACGACGGGCGATCTGGTCGCCGTGCGCCCTTTGCAGGAAGGGACGATCAAGGATTTTTCGCTGACTGAAATGATGCTCAAATACTTTATACGAAAAGCCATCGGCGTGTCGCGGCTGGTAAATTCCCGCGCCATTATTACCGTGCCCTGCCAGATCACCGCCATCGAAAGGCAGGCGGTGCGTGAGGCGGCGCGCGTGGCGGGCATCCGCAAAAAGGGCATATCGCTGGTGGACAAGCCGTTTGCCGCGGCGCTTGGCTGTGGGCTGCCGGTGTTCAAGCCCAAGGGCAGCATGGTCGTCGATATCGGCGGCGGCACGACCGAGGCGGCGGTCATATCCTTGGGCGGCATCGTCGCCTCGCGCGTCGTGAAGACGGGCGGCTTGAAGATGGACGAGGCGATCGCCGCGTATTTCAAGCGCCAGTTCAACATGCTCATCACCGAAAAAACGGCGGAGGACGTGAAGCTCGATTTGGGCAGCGCCATCCAGCCGACCAGCGAGCGCAGGCGCGTGGTGCGCGGGCGCGATTTGATCACCGGGCTTCCGCAGACGACCGAAATCACCGCGTCCGGCGTGTTCACCGCACTCGAGGGCGCGTGTCAGGCGATACTCGGCTGCATCCGCTACGTGCTCGAGCGCACGCCGCCCGAGCTCGCGGTCGATATCATGCGCACGGGCATCCACCTGACGGGCGGCGCGGCGCAGCTCGCGGGGCTGGATCAATATATCGCTTCCGAGCTTGAAATGCCCGTGCTGCTCGCGCGCCAGCCGGGCGCGTGCGCCGCCGTCGGCATCGGGCATCTGGTGGACAACATGGAACTGCTGCACCGCATCGTGCGCTCCAGCTTCCTGCAGGAAGGTCAGGAGGCGTAACAAGTGGCGAGAAAGAAGCGGGCGGAAAGGCAGTCGCAAGGCGTGAATGAGGACCGCAAGAAGAGCGTGCGGAGCATCGTCTCCGTCGCTGTCATTGCGGCGCTCGTGTTTGTCATCGTCGCCATGATCGCCTCGCAGTATTTCGATATCCCGCTTCTGTCCGTACCCAAAACGCTGGTGTCCAAGATCATCACGCCCGTGCAGGCGCAGTTTTCGGCGGGCACGGACGGCGTTGTGGGCTATCTGCGCAAGCTCAAGCTGCGCAGCAATCTGGAATATGAATACGAGCAGCTGCTCGCCAAGCTCGACGAGCTGACGAACGAGGCGATGCTCGCCAACGAATACAAGCTTGAGCTGGAAGCCTATAAAGATCTCACGCAGGAGCTGACGCAGCGCGCTGCGCTCGACGGCGTGATCGCCTCGGTCATCGGCAAGGATACGGGCAACTATTTCTCGGTGTTGACCATCAACGTCGGCACGGATAACGGCGTGCAGGAGAACATGGCGGTCATCACGCCCGGTGCGCTGATTGGCTACACCTACGACGTGGAGGCGACGAGCTGCAAGGTGCGTACCATCATCGACACGCAGACCAAGATCGCCGCCATTTTGGAGACCAGCCGCGACCAAGGCAGCATCCAGGGCACGCTTGGGCTGGACGGCACCGCCATGTGCCGCATGTATTATCTGCCGGAAAACACGCTGCCGCGCCCCGGCGAACTGGTCGTGACCTCGGGCGTTGGCATGCAGTTTCCCAAGGGCATCCCTATCGGCTATGTGCGCGAGAGCACGCGCGGCATGGAGGACAACAAATCCTACGTCGTCGTCGAACCCAAAGCGGACTTCCAGCACATCGAGTACGTCATCGTTTACCGTTATATTCCATCCTACGCCGAGAGCGCCGACGCGCGCGACGCGGAGGTCGACCCGACGTTCCTGCCGCTGTACACGCCGCGCCCCGTGCCAACGTGGGAGCCGGGCAGCGCGGGCGCGCCCGACGTGACCGATACCGCGACCCCGCCGCCCGACGGCGCTGGCAACGAAAACGCGACGGTCACGCCGCCGCCAGAGGACACGCAAACGCCTCCTCCCGCGACGGACGACCCCAACGCCACGCCGCGCCCGGAAAACCTGTCGTATCAGGACGCGCTGACGACCGACACGCCCGTGCCGACCGACACGCCCGAGCCTACGCCGTCGCCCACGCCCACGATGGAGCCTTTCATCATCGAGGAAGACGAATGAGACGATTCGCGATGGCGTTTCTGGCGACGCTGCTGGCATACCTCGTGCAGGTGTGCGTAACGCCCTATCTGAACGTCGGCGGCATCACGCCGAGCGTCGTCATGGTGAACATCGCCGTGCTGACGGTTTCCTACGGCAAGAAATTTGCCTTCGGCGCGGGCGCGCTCTCGGGCATCCTCATCGAAACGATGTGCGCCTCCGTGCCGATGATCAATGTCATTTTCTACCCCGTCGCCTCGCTCATCTGCGGTCAGATGTTCGCGGACATGAACGAGCGCAGGCGCGAGTGGCGCAGGATGCACCAGAAGCGGCATACTGATCTGCCGGTGTTTTTGCGCATCCTCGGGGGCGCGGCGGCGCAGGCGATATTGCTGGAAATGGTGATGACGTTTTACCTGTACCTCAACGGCGTGCCGCCGACGTGGCATTTGCTGGCGCGGTCGCTGCTGGCGATTGCCTACACCGCCGCCGCGACGGTCGCGCTGATGTACCCCGAGCGCTGGCTGCTGGGGATGTACAAGCGCCGCCGCAAGGGGAACGTGCTGTATACGGCGGGCAGCGAGCAGACGCAGTATTTCGCGCGGACGAACGCGCGCCGCTTCGCGGGCAACGCGCGCGAGGAAGACGAAGAACGGCAAACGAGCGAACCGGGCGATGCGCCCGAAGCGCCCGAAGGCGAGCAAGCATCCCCGGAAAACGTTGACGGGAAGGAAGAAGAAACAGACGGTCGCGAACGGGAGGTGACGGAATGAAAAAGAACGTTGGCGCGCGCATGCGCTTTATTGTGTTTGGCGCGGTCATCCTGCTGTGCTTTGCGTACATCGCAAGCGGGCTGGTGAACCTGCAGATCGTCAAGGCGGACGAATACGTTTCCTCGGCGGGCACGCAGTCCATCGCGACCATCCGTATCATCGGCAGCCGCGGCATGATCACCGACGCTGATTCCGTCATCCTCGCGCAGAGCGAGAAGGTGTATAACGTCACCTTCTGGCGCGACGCGTCCCAGAACTCCGAATCGGAGTACCGCGATTTCACGCAGTCTATTGTCGAAACCATCGACATACTGGAGCAGTACGGCAGCGAATTGAGCGTGACCTTCGCCATCAAGCGGGACGAGACCACGGGCGATTGGGCGTACGACTTTGGCACGGGCATTTCCGAGAGCGCGTGGCAAACGCGCGCGAATCAGTGGCGCTCCAATCATTACCTGACGAACGCCAAGTACGACGAAGCGTCCGTGACCATCGAGCGCCTGAAGGATCGCTACCGCATCTATCAGGAATCCGATATCGGCGTGCTCGAGGAGAGCGAGCTCCGCAACCGCATCTTGTTGAACGAGGATAGGATGCTCAAGGTCATGTCGGTTTTTTCCGAAATGCAGATGAACCTGTTCAACTCCGTGCCGATTGTCATCGCCAAGGACGTGAGCTTCGCGGCGGTTTCTGAAATCGAAGGGCGCAGCATGCGTCTGGTGGGGATGGACATCGCCGTGGGCGATAAGCGCGTGTACCCGCGCAGCACGCTCGCGTCGCAGGTCGTGGGCTTTGTAGGCCCGATCACCTCGCGCGAGACCTATAACACCGACCTGATGCCCCAAGGGTATACGCTCAACGACACCGTTGGCAAGGACGGCATCGAAAGCAGCATGGAGAGCTGGCTGACCGCCTGCATCTCCTCCCGGCAGGGCAAGCGCGTGACGGAGAAAAACAACTCCGGCAAACTGACGCGGCAGTTGAGCTACACCGAGCCGACCGACGGCAACAATGTGAAGCTCACGATCATCGCCAGCTATCAGCAGCAGGCGGAGCGCGCGATCGCCAAGAACGTCGAAAACACGCGCAACGTACAGGAAGCCAAGATGGTGGACGATACGTGGCTGGAGACCAACCGCGAAAAGCTCGAAAAGCGCGATTGGGAGAAATGGCCGCTGCGGCTCGCGGATTCGGGCTGTCTGCTGGTGCTCGAGGTCGCGACGGGCAACGTGCTCGCCATGGCGCAGTACCCGACCTACGACGTGAACGCGCTGGTCTCGGGCGGCGACGAGGCGGCGGCGATCCTGATGGACGAGCGCGGCGTGACGCGCAATTACGCCATTCAGGACAGGGCGGAGCCCGGCTCGATTTTCAAGATGGTCACCGGGCTTGCCGCGCTTGTCAACGTCGAGTACACCGGCATCACGCCGCAGACCGAGATCGACGACACGGGGCCGTTCATGGGCTTCACCACCAAGGAGGAGGACGCGCCGGTCTGCTGGGCGTCCAAGGCGGAGCGTCTCAAAAACCATCAGAACCTGAACATCGTCGAAGGGCTGACGCGCTCGTGCAACTTCTATTTCTATACGCTCGGAAAGGCGCTCTACGGCGATTCGGGTTCGTCGCGGCTGTATCAGTTCGCCGCCAAGATGGGCTTGACGAGCAAAACGGGCATCGACCTTCCGGGCGAGGCGCGCTCCATCGTCGGCGATCAAAACACACTGTATGACCCGACGGTCAGCCTGTCCGAGCAGCTCACGAACGTGCCCGCCATCGTCGCCGCCGCAATCAAAAAGCACCTGCTTTCCATCGGCGACAGCTACGGTCTGACATACTCCGACGAGCGTCTCGACAAGTGCATCAAGCGCCTGATGGACATGGCGCTCGTCACGCCGTCGGACGGCTGGGCGGACGCTATGCGCCCCATCCTGATGGCAGAGCTGAACATGACGCGCACGATGGTCTGGTTACAGGCGGTCGTCGGCGAAATCTGGTATTGCCTCAACGATATCAAATGGGGCGGCAGCATGGAAGTGCAGATGGCGATCGGGCAGTCCATCACCATGCTCACGCCCGCTGCCGTGTCGCGGTACGTCGCGGCGCTGGCAAACGGCGGCATCGTCTACAACCTCAACATCATCGACTCCATCATCTCCCCCGAGGGCGAGATCCTCAGCAAGCGCACGCCGTCGGTCTTTGGAAAGCTGGAAGGCGTGGAGCAATACCTGCCGTACATCAAAGAGGGGATGAAAGGCGTTGTCGACGACTCCGGTACCGCGCGCAAATACTTCAAAGATTGGGAGTACGCGGACAACCTCTGGGCGAAAACGGGAACGTCGCAGATCACGGTCGGCGGTATCAAGCTCGACCTTGAAAACAATTCTTGGTTCGTCGCGCTCGCGCCGTTTGAGAATTCCGAAATCGCCGTCATCGCGCATATCCCCAACGGCTTCTCGGGCGGTGAGTCCTCGCTGGCAATCAAGGAATTCCTGCAATGGTGGATGGATGAGCGCACCAAAGAAACAGGCGGCATGGCGATCGTTCCGGGCAACGAGCTGATGCCGTGAGCGGAGGGAACATGGAGCGCAACATTTGGCTGGTCGCGTCCGGAAAAGGCGGCGTGGGGAAGTCCACGGTCTGCGCAGGGCTTGCGGCGGCGCTGGCGCGGCAGCAAAAGAGCGTCGCGCTGGTGGACGGCGACGTGGGGCTTCGCTGCGCGGATATCATGCTCGGCGTGCAGGACAGGGTGGTGTACGACCTCAAGGACTGCCTTGACAGGCGCTGCCAGCTTGCCGACGCGCTGCTTCCGTGTCCCGATATCCCGGGGCTTTCCCTGCTGCCCGCCGCGCAGGACGCGAAGCTCTCGGACATCAAAAGCGACGATTTGGAGCGCCTGCTGCGCACGCTCTCGCGCAGGTTTCAATATGTGTTCATCGATTGCCCCGCCGGCATCGGGCGCAATTTCAAGTGCTGGACGGGCGCGGCATACGGCTGCGTCCTCGTCGTCACGCCGGACGACATGAGCGTGCGCGACGCCGAGCGCATGGCGGCGCTCATCCGCAAGCGCGGCGTGAACGAGTTCTGGCTCGTCGTCAACCGCGTCGATCCCGCGCTCGTGCAGACGGGTGAAATGCAGTCCCCGCACACGGTCGCGACCTATTTGGATATCCCGCTGCTCGCCGCGTTTCCCGACAGCCGCGAAATCAAGCGTTCGCAGCTTGCGGGGCACACGATCGAACAGTGCGGCGACAAAAAGATCGCGCTCGCCGTTGAGCGCATGGCGCTCAGGTTTCAGGGCGCGGATGCGGACATGGAATGGTATGACCCCAAAATCGGCTGGCTGGCGCGTGTCAAGCGCGCGCTGGGAGGAGGTGTCGGCGCGTGATTACGACCAGCAACAGGCGGGAGCAGAGCCACTTTGACTGGCAGCTTTTGGTGCCTGTTTACGGGCTGGCGATCTTCGGCATCTTTGCGATCGCTATCGCGACGTTCGACCCCGACCTCGGCACGGATCTGTCGCCGCTCAATTACATCATCAACTCCTATAACAGCCGCTGGCAGGCGATTTTCTGTTTGGTGTCGCCGGTCGTCATCGCGGTCGTCATGGCGGTGCCTTACGAAGTGTACCGCATCAACGCGCGCCTGCTGTATATCGCATCCATCGGTCTGCTGGCGGTCGTGCTGGGCATCGCGGAGGCGACGCGCGGCGTGACGGGCTGGATCAACATTTTTTCCGGCAGACAGCTGCAGCCCAGCGAGTTTGCCAAGCTCGGCATCATCCTGATGTTCGCGCGCACGCTGTCCATCGCGGAAAAGCCCATGCGCACGGTCAGGGAATTCATCCGTGGCTGCCTGATCTATATCATCCCCGCCGGCTTGACGTTCGTGCAGGGCGAAACGGGTACGGTCATCGTCATGACGTTCGTGTTTCTGGTCATGATGCTCTTTGGCGGCGTGGACATGCGCGCGTGGTGGGCGATCGTCATCGCGGGCGTGCTGGCGGTCGGGACGCTGGCGGCGTACCTGTATGTGACGGGCTCGACCGACTACCGCTGGCTGCGCATCATATCGTTCATCGACCCGCAGCTGTACAAGCAAAGCGCGGGCTACCAAATTTTGAATTCACAGATGGCGATCGGCTCGGGCGGCATGGAGGGCATCGGCACGTTCATTCCCGGCGCGATCAGCCAGCTCAACTATGTGCCGGAAGACCACACCGACTTCATTTTCTCCGCCATCGGCGAGGCGTTCGGCTTCCGCGTGTGCATCGCGATCGTCGCGGCGTACCTGTTCATGCTTCTGCGCATGCTGTATTTGGCGTGGTTCACCAAGGACAAGTTCGGACGCATGGTCATCATCGGCGTGATGGCGATGATGTTCGTGCACGTCTTTGAGAACCTCGCCATGACGTTGGGACTTATGCCCATCACGGGCATTCCGCTGCCGTTCCTCAGTTCGGGCGGCTCGAACTTCATCACCAACATGATCGGCATCGCGCTGGTGCTGAATGTCACCAAGAACCGCACGGAGGCGCAGTCGCTCAACATGCCGCTGCCAATGCCCGTCCGTCGGCGCGGCGGACGGCGGCGCGCCCGGAGCGCGCACGTCGGCATGGATTGAGCGAAGCGCCGCGCGAGATTTGTAGAATTTGGGGACTTTTTGTTGACATTTATTGGGTTTTCGTATATAGTGGACGCAACATGAAAGTGCAGGTGCGTATTCATGAAGCGTCTACGTTGCCATACATTCATCCGGGCGCTCGCGCTGCTGACGGCCGTCTGCGCGCTGTGGTGTCCGTTTTCTCGTGCGCTTGGGGAAACGCGCATGCTCGACATCCCCATGTATTTTCAAGCGGATTATCCCGACGCGCTCTTTCTGTGGGAGGACGAGGAGAAGTCCGTGGCGTCCTCCGGGTGCGGCGCGGTCTGCGCGGCTATGGTGCTGGAGTATCTCCTGCCGGAGGGCGCACCGACCCCGTCCGAGCTGTTTCTGTGGACATACGAACAAGGGCTGTATCGCGGCAACGGGCTGGGATATAAGGCGATCGCGCGCATGCTCGGAGAGTACGGCGTCACCATGCGCGACCGCTCGCCGAGCGCGTGGATTCTGCGCGCCGCCTTGCACGAGGGCGACGCTGTGATATTGTCGGTGGGCGCGGGCTTCTTTACCAACAGCGGACACTATGTCGTGGCGCGCGGGCTGACCGACGAAGGGCATCTGTATATCGTTGACCCGAACAGCAAAGAGAAATCAGAGAAAGCGTATACGCTGACGACCGTTCTTGCGCAGACGAAAGCATTGCTCGTTTGCAGCGCGCCTGAGTAGCGCGCGTTTTGCTGGAAAAACACGGTTTTCATTTAGCGCAGAATGTGGTATACTGTTTTGTAGCCGCGGTGTGTTTGCTTTTGTCGCGGCGAGCGATAGCACGAGGGAGGATGGGCATGCGGCTGATCAACATCGGCTTTGGTAACATGGTGGCGGCTTCGCGCCTCATCGCCATCATCAGCCCGGATTCCGCGCCCGTCAAGCGCATGGTGCAGGACGCGCGCGATGCCGGACGGTTGATTGACGGCACGGTCGGGCGCAGGACGCGCGCGGTGCTGACGATGGATTCCGGGCATGTCGTGCTCTCCGCCATACAGCCAGAAACCATAGCCGGGCGCGTGCAGCAGGATATCGCGCCCGAGGGGGAGAAGTCATGACCGAGACACGAAAGGGTATGCTGCTGGTGATATCGGGACCGTCGGGAACGGGTAAAGGCGCACTGTGCGAAAAGCTGTTTCACGCCGATCCCAACATCATTTTTTCGGTGAGCTACGCCACGCGCAAGGCGCGGCAAGGCGAGATTGACGGCGTGCATTATCATTTTGTGAGCGACAAGGCGTTCGACGAGCTTGTTCGCAAGGACATGTTCCTGGAATACGCCACCGTGCACGAGCACCGCTACGGCACGCCCAAAGCGCCGATCGATAAGGCGCTCGAGGAGGGCAGGTGCATCGTGCTGGACATCGACCCGCAGGGCGCGCGCAGGGTCATGCAGGCGCGTCCGGACTGCGTTTCGGTCTTCCTGCTACCGCCGAGCTATAAAGAATTGCGCGTGCGCCTGCATACGCGCAATACCGACCAGCAGGATGAAATCGAGCGCAGGCTCCGCAACGCACGCGGCGAGGTCGCGCAGGCTGGGCTGTACCAGTACAACATCGTCAACGACGATCTCGACCTCGCGTTCGAGCAGCTATCGTGCATCGTCACTGCCGAGAGACACCGCGCCACGCGCTTTTTCCCGGTCGTGACGGAAGAATGACCGATATAGAAATTGGAGGAAACAAACATGCCCGTCAACAAACCCGGCATCGGTGAATTGAGCAAGAAGGTGGACTGTCGTTATACGCTCGTCGTGGAGGCTGCAAAGCGCGCGCGCCTGCTCGTGTCCGGCGCGCAGCCGCTGATCGACCCCAAGGAAATGAAGCCCGTGACGGTCGCGGTCGAGGAGATCAACCGCGGTCTGTTGACCTACCGCCGCAATTTGGAAGACGAGGAATGAACGCGCAAACAACGGTCGTGCTGGGCGTGACGGGCGGCATCGCCGCCTACAAGTCCTGCGAAATCGTCTCGCGCCTGCGCAAAGCGGGCGTGCGCGTGTTCGTGGTGATGACAAAGAACGCCTGCGAGTTCGTCGCGCCGCTGACGTTTGAAACGCTGTCCAACCAGCCGGTTGTGACGGATACCTTCGCGCGCCCCGAGCGCTGGGAGGTCGAGCACGTTTCGCTGGCGAAGAAGGCGGACTTGTTCCTGATCGCCCCGGCGACGGCGAACGTTATCGCGAAGATGGCGCGCGGCATCGCCGACGATATGCTCACGACGACCGTGCTTGCCACGCGCGCGCCCGTGCTGCTCGCGCCCGCCATGAACACCGGCATGTGGGAAGCGCAGGCGACGCGCGAGAACGTCCAGACGCTGCTATCGCGCGGCGTTGCCATGATCGGTCCCGAGGGCGGCGCGCTCGCCTGCGGGGATTCGGGCGTCGGGCGCATGAGCGAGCCGTGCGATATCGTGGAAAAATGTCTGGAGATGCTCGGGCGAAAAAGCGACCTTGCGGGCTTGCGCGTGCTGGTGACGGCAGGCCCGACGAGCGAACCCATCGACCCGGTGCGTTTCATTACAAACCGTTCTTCCGGTAAAATGGGTTACGCGCTCGCCGCCGCCGCAGCCGAGCGCGGCGCGTCGGTCACGCTGGTGACGGGCGCTTCGCTGCCGCCGCCTGCGGGCATGCGCGAAACCGTGCCCGTGCGCACGACGGAGGATTTGCTCGGCGCGGTGCTATCGCGCGCGAATGAGCAAGATATCATCATCCAAGCCGCCGCGCCCGCCGATTTCAAGGCGGCAAGCGTCGCGGGCAGCAAGCTCAAGAAGCAGCAAGGCGGCGGGCTGACGCTTTCGCTCGTGCAAACGCCCGACGTGGCGCGCGCCGTCGGCACGCAAAAGCGCGCGGGGCAGACGCTCGTGGGGTTTGCCGCCGAAACGGGCGACGGGCTTGCGAGCGCGCGGCAGAAGTTAGCCGATAAGAACTTGGACATGATTGTATTCAACGACGTGACGCTGCCCGGCGCGGGTTTTGACGTGGACACCAACATCGCCACGCTCATCACAAAGGACGAGGAGACGGCGCTGCCCGTCATGCAAAAGCGCGCGCTCGCCGATATCATTCTGGATAAAGCGCTCGCGCTCCGTCATGTACGCTGAGATCATCGTCGATATCGCACACGCGGCGGTCGACAAGGTGTTCACCTACCGGCTGCCGGAGGGCATGGCGCTGTCGCCCGGAACGCGCGTGCGCGTGCCGTTCGGCAGGCAGACGATCGAGGGCTTTCTGCTGTCCGTCAAGGATACGGCGGGCATCGACGAAAGCAAGGTGCGCGACGTGATCGCGCCGCTGGAAGACTATCCCGCGCTGCTGCCGGAGCTGGTCGCGCTCGCCAAGGACATGGCGGCGGACGCGCATTGCCCGCTGGCGGAGACGCTGCGCATGATGCTGCCCGCGCAGATGCGCGGCGGGCGCGTTAAGGTCAAGACCGAAACGGTCGCGAAGCTGCTGGTTTCCGGCGAACGGCTGGCGGCGGCAATGACAGAGGAAAAGCGCTCGCCCAAGCGCAAGCTGCTGCTGGAGCTTCTGTCGGACGGCGAGGAACAGCCGCTGTCCGAGCTTTCCATCCTCGTCAAATCGCCGCGCGAACCGTTGCGCGCGCTCGCGGACAAGGGGCTGGTTGCGATGTACGAGCGCGAAACGCTGCGCTCGCCCTATCGCGATACGCCGCCGGACACAAGCGACCCGGCATTGACCGAAGGGCAGCGCGAGGCGCTTTCCGAATTGCTGCCGGCGCTTTCGCGCGGCGAGGGCGCGTTCCTGCTGTTTGGCGTCACGGGCTCGGGCAAGACGGAAGTCTATATCCGCCTGATTCGCGAATGCCTGAAGCTGGGTAAGGGCGCGATTGTGCTCGTACCCGAAATCGTGCTCACGCCGCAGATGACCGACTGGTTCCGCGCGCGCTTTGGCGACGTCGCGGCGGTGCTGCATTCGCGGCTGTCGGCGGGCGAGCGCTTTGACGAATGGCGCAGGATCAGGCGCGGGGACGCGCGCGTGGTCATCGGCGCGCGCTCGGCGGTGTTCGCGCCCGTATCGCGGCTCGGGTGCGTGGTGGTGGACGAGGAACACGAGCCGAGCTACCAGTCCGAGCACTTTCCGCAGTACGACGCGCGCGATATCGCGCAGCGCAGGGCGGAGCGCGAGGGCGCGCTGCTGCTGATGGCGAGCGCCACGCCGAGCATCCTTTCGTTCGCGCGCGCGCATCGCGGCGACCTGTCGCTGCTGGAGATGGACAGCCGCGTGCTCGACCGGGCGCTGCCGACGGTCACGGTGGTGGACATGCGCGAGGAAACGCGCCTTGGCAACCGCGGCATCTTTTCCGAGCTGCTCGCGGAGAAGCTCAAGGCGTGCGTCGAGGCGGGGCAACAGGCGATGCTGTTCCTCAATCGGCGCGGCTACGCGCCCTTTGTTTCCTGCCGGAGCTGCGGCAAGGCGATCGCCTGCGCGCAGTGCGACGTGAGCATGACCTACCACCAGCAGGACGACAGCCTGCACTGCCATTACTGCGGCGCGCGCGCGCCCATGCCGAGCGCGTGCCCTGCGTGCGGCAGCGCGTACATCCGCACGGTCGGCATCGGCACGCAGCGCGTCGAAGACGAGGTGCGCAAGCTATTCCCCGGCGTGGGCGTGATTCGCATGGACATGGACACGACCGCAACGCACGACGCGCACTATACCCTGCTCAAGCGCTTCCGCGAGCGCGAGGCGCAGGTGCTGGTCGGCACGCAGATGATCGCCAAGGGACTGGATTTCCCGCAGGTGACGCTGGTGGGCGCGGTGCTTGCCGACCTTTCGCTGAACCTGCCCGATTACCGCGCGCCCGAGCGCACGTTTCAGTTGCTGACGCAGGTGGCGGGGCGCGCGGGGCGCGGGGGATGCCCGGGCGAGGTCGTGATTCAGACCTACGACCCGACGCATTACGCGGTGGAAGCCGCGTCGCGGCAGGATTACCGCGCGTTCTTCGAGCAGGAATTCGCGCGCCGGAAGCGAAATCTCTATCCGCCGTTCACGATGATGGCGCGCCTGCTCTGCCGTTCGCAAGCGCCGGACGCCGCGCGCGAAACGGCGGAGGCGATATGCGCGGAGATGCGCGCGTTCGTTTCGCAAAACCCGGTCATGCAAAGGCGCGTCATCTTCCTGCGCGCGGACGACGCGCCCATCAAGCGCATCGAGGGGTATTACCGGGCACATGTGCTCTGCCGCCTGCTGGTGCATCACGATTCGGCGGCGGCGGTCGCAAAAATGCGGGAACTTGCGGAACGCGCATGGAACGCCGAGGTCACGCTGACCATCGACCCTTCGTCGATGGCATAACTGGAGAGGCACGATTATGGGATTGAGAAAGATTGTCAAACTGGGCGACGAATCACTTCGGAAGGTCTGCAAGCCCATGCAGAAATTCGACTTGCGGCTGTGGCTGCTGCTGCGCGACATGGCGGACACCATGTACAAAGCCGAGGGCGTGGGGCTTGCCGCGCCGCAGGTGGGGATACTGCGCCGGGTCGTGGTCATCGACGTGGGGAACGGGCTGATTGAGCTTGTTAACCCCGAAATCGTCGCGACCGAGGGCGAGGTCGGCATGGCGGAGGGCTGCTTGAGCCTGCCGGGGCGGCAGGGGTATGTCTACCGTCCCGAAAAGGTGACGGTCAAGGCGCTCGACCGCAAGGGGCAGCCCGTGAAGATCACTGCGGACGGCATGCTTGCGCGCGCGATTTGCCATGAGCTGGACCATCTGGAGGGCGTGCTCTACATCGACAAGATGGACCACGAGGTGTTCGACGAGGATGATAAGAAATGAGAATCGTGTTCATGGGCACGCCGGAGTACGGCGCTGCCTCGCTGCAAGCGTTATTGGACGCGGGGTTTGAGGTTGTCGCAGCATTCACGCAGCCTGACAAGCCCAGCGGGCGTGGGCAAAAGCTCGCCGCCTGCCCGGTCAAGCAATTGGCGCTTTCGCACGGCATCCCGGTCTATCAGCCGACGAAAATCCGCGTAGACGGCGTTGCGCCGCTTCGCGCGCTCGCGCCCGACGTATGCGTGACGGCGGCGTTCGGGCAGATCCTATCGCAGGAGATCCTCGATATCCCGCGCCTTGGCACGGTCAACGCGCACGCATCGCTTTTGCCCAAGTATCGCGGTTCGTCGCCCATCAATTGGTGCCTTATCAACGGCGAGACCGTCACGGGCGTAACGACCATGATGACCGACAAGGGCATGGACACGGGCGATATCCTGCTGTCGGAAGCCGTCGATATCTTGCAGGGCGAGACGGCGGGCGAATTGACCGAGCGTCTCGCGCCGATCGCGGGCGCGCTGCTCGTCAAAACGCTTCGGCGCATCGAGGCGGGCGACTGTCCGCGCGCGCAGCAGGATCACGCGCAGGCGAGCTATTATCCGCTGCTCAAAAAAGAAATGGGGCAAATCGACTGGTCGGCGCCGACCGCGCGCATCGACGGGCACATTCGCGGTATGACGCCGTGGCCGGGCGCGTATTCGGGCGCGTTCAAGCTGTTCGCAATACAAGCGGAAAGGACTGACAGCGCCGCAGCGCCCGGAACGATGCTCGAAGCGGACGCCAAGCGCGGGCTGCTCGTCAAGACGGGCGATGGCGCGGCGCGCGTGCTCGAATTGCAGGCGCAGGGCGGCAAACGCATGCGCGCGACCGATTATTTGCGCGGACATCCGATGCAAGCGGGCGGTGCGATCGATGGATAACAGACAAAAGCCGAGGTTTCAGCCAAGACAAGCGCCCGCGAAAAGCGCGCGCGCCATCGCCATGAACGTTTTGACCGCCGTGCTCTCGCAGGACGCGTACGCCGCGCTCTCGCTGGACGAGCACCTCGAACGCGCGCGCATTCCGCTGGTGGATAGGCGGCTGTGCGCGAGCATCGTGTATACCACGCTCGAAAACCTCATCCGCATCGATTACGCGCTGGATAAGTATCTGAAAGACGCCGCCTCGCTCGACGGGCGCGCGCGCAACCTGCTGCGCCTTGGCGCGTGCCAAATCCTGTTTCACGACCGCGTGCCAGATTCCGCCGCCGTCAACGAAACGGTCAAGCTCGCGCGCGACCTCGGGCTGGAAGGGCTGTGCGGGCTTGTCAACGGCACGCTGCGCAACCTTTCCCGCGGCAAAGAGACGCTCGAATACCCCAAAGCGGACGAAGGCGCGCGCTACCTGTCGGTCATGCGCTCGCTGCCTTTGTGGCTGGCGGAGACGCTGATTGCCGATTACGGCGAGGAAACGGCGCTTTTGCTCGCCCAGCACCGCCCCGAACAATACATATCCGTACGCCCCAACGCCTTGCAGTTGACCGACGAGCAGTTTTCGCAATTGCTTGAAAAGAAGGTCTGGAAGGCGCGCCCGGGCGTCGCGCCGCGCGCCGTTCGCCTGACGGGCGTATCCAATATCGGCAGCGACGCGGACTTCCTCGCCGGGCGTTTTTCCATTCAGGGCGAGGGCAGCATGCTCGCCGCCGAGGCGGTCGGCGCGTCGCGCGGCATGCGCGTGCTCGACTGCTGCGCCGCGCCGGGCGGTAAGACGGCGTATATCGCCGAGCGCATGCAAAACACCGGGCGCGTTGCCGCGTGGGACATCCACGAGCACCGCGTGGAGCTGATTCGCGCGCAGATGCGCAGGCTGCGCATAGAGAACGCGCGCCCCGCCGTGCGCGACGCGACGGTCTTCCGTGAAGATTCCGAAGGCATGTACGACGCCGTGCTGTTGGACGCGCCGTGCACCGGGCTGGGCGTGATGGACGGAAAGCCCGACATCAAATACCGCCATACGCGCGAAACCGTCTCCGCGCTCTGCGCCGTGCAGAAAAAGCTGCTGGACACCTGCTGCCGGTACGTCAAGCCGGGCGGGACGTTCGTGTATTCGACGTGCAGCGTCCTGAAGGACGAAAACGAACGCCAAATCGCCGTGTTCCTCGCCGCGCACCCGGAATTCGCAATCAACGCGCTGCCATCCGGCATTCCGCAGGCGCTGCGCGAGCACGCGAGCGAGAACGGCTTACAGCTTCTACCGTTCCGGGACGATATCGAGGGCTTCTTTATCGCGCGCATGCAAAGGAAGCGCGTATGAAACAGGCGCTTTTCGGGCTGTATCAAGAGGAGCTAGCGGCGCTTGTTACGTCGCTGGGCGAACCCGCGTTCCGCGCGCGGCAGCTATACGGCTGGCTGCAAAAGGGCGCGGCGTTTGAAGACATGCGCAACCTCCCAAAAGCGTTTGCCGCGAAGCTCGCGGAGGCGTATGAAGACCGCCCCGCGACCGTGCTAGAAAAGCGCGTATCGGCGCTGGACGGCACGGAAAAGCTGCTGTTTGGGTTGACCGACGGCAACTGCGTGGAGGGCGTGCTGATGCGCTACGCGCACGGCGTGACGCTGTGCCTGTCCACGCAGGTGGGCTGTAAGATGGGCTGCGCGTTTTGCGCGAGCACGCTGGGCGGCTGCGTGCGCAACCTGACCGCCGCCGAAATGCTCTATCAGGCGCATCTTGCCAACCGCGAGCTGGGCGACGCGCGCGTGCACAACATCGTGCTCATGGGCAGCGGCGAGCCGCTGGACAATTATGACGAAGTCGTGCGCTTTCTGCGCCTCGCGGGCGATCCGGACGGGCTGTCCGTCGGCATGCGGCACATATCGCTGAGCACCTGCGGGCTGGTCGAGCAAATTTTCCGCTTTGCGGAGGAAGGTTTGTCCGTCACGCTGTCTTTATCGCTGCACGCGCCCAACGACGATATCCGCAAACGGCTGATGCCCATTGCGACGCGTTATACAATAGAAGAAACGCTCGCCGCGTGCAAACGGTACATCCAGAAGACCGGGCGGCGCGTCATCATCGAATACGCGCTCGTCAAGGACGTGAACTGCGCGCCCGAGCACGCGCTGGAGCTTGCCTCGCGGCTGCGCGGCATGCAGTGTCACGTCAACCTCATCCCGCTCAACGACGTGCCCGAGCGCGCGCTGCGCGGCGCGAGCGAACGCGAGGTACGCGCGTTTCAAGCGGCGCTCGAGGGCGCGCACATCTCGGTCACGCGCAGGCGCGAGATGGGCGACGATATCGAGGGCGCGTGCGGGCAGCTGCGCAGACGCTATATGGAAAACGCCGCGGAGCAGGAAGACGCTCCGCAAAGGGGGCAGGAAGCATGACCGTCGCGACGCGGACGCACATTGGGCTCGTCCGAAAGACCAACCAAGACGCCATCATCGCGCAGCCCGGGCAGTTCCCGCTGTACGGCGTCGCGGACGGCATGGGCGGCCATCAGGCGGGCGACGTCGCCAGCAAGACGGCGGCGCTGATGCTCACGCGGTATCTGGAAAATGAAGAGCCGTCCGAGGACGCGCTTCGCGAGGCGTTCCAGAGGGTGAACGAGTTGATTTTCGACCAGCAACAGCTCGACAGCGCGCTCTCTGGTATGGGCACGACGTTGACCGTGCTCTGGGCGCTGGACGACGCGCTGCTGCTGGGGCATGTCGGCGACAGCCGCGCCTACCGCATGCGCCGCGGTGCGCTTGCGCAGGTATCGCAGGATCACTCCCTCGTGGGCGAACTGGTGCGCGCGGGCGAGCTGACGCGCGAAGCCGCCAAGAAGCATCCGTATCGCAACATCATCACGCGCGCCATCGGCACGTCCCGGCAGGTCGAGGTGGACGTGACGCGCTTTGACGCGCAGCGCGGCGACCGCTGGCTCGTGTGCTCCGACGGGCTGACCGAGCATGTGGACGACCAGAAGCTGACGGCGGCGCTTGCGACCTTGCCGTGCGAGGACGCGGCGGACGCGCTTTTGCATGAGGCGCTGAGCGCGGGTGCGCGCGACAATGTGACGCTGGTCATTCTGGAGGTGGGCGCATGATCGGACGTGTGCTCGCCCAGCGGTATCGGCTGGTGGAGTTCGTCGCCAAGGGCGGCATGGCGCTTGTGTTTCGCGCCGTGGACGAGCGCACGGGGCACGACGTCGCCGTGAAGATCCTGCGCCCCGAGTTCAACAGCGACACCGAGTTCCTCACCCGCTTCCAGCGCGAGGCGACGGCGGCGAGCAAAATGAGCCATCACAACATCGTGAACCTGCTGGATGTCGGCGATGAAAACGACTGCCGATACTTGGTCATGGAGTTCGTGCGCGGAAAAACGCTCAAGGAGCTGATTGCCGAGAAAGGCTCGCTCTCGCCCGATACCGTCGGGAAAATCACCATCCGCATCCTCTCGGCGCTGCAGCACGCGCACAACAACGGCATCATCCACCGCGACATCAAGCCGCAGAACATCCTCGTGCACTCCGAGGGGTACATCAAGGTTTCAGACTTCGGCATCGCGCGCATGACGGGCGCGGGCACGATTTCCAAGGCGGAAAACGTCATGGGTTCGGTGCACTACTTTTCGCCCGAGCAGGCGCGCGGCGAAGATGTGACCTTCGCCAGCGATCTGTACAGCGTCGGCATCGTGATGTATGAAATGCTGACGGGCAACGTGCCGTTTGACGGCGATACGCCCGTCGCCATCGCCCTGCAGCAGATTTCCGTGCCGCCCGCGCCCATGAGCTCCGTCAAGCCCGGCATTCCCAACGCGCTGGAGATCATCGTCGCCCGCGCGCTGGAGAAAGACCCCGCCAAGCGCTACCGTTCGGCGGAGGAGATGGCGCACGACATCCAACGCGCGCTCAAAGAGCCGGAAGGCGACTGGCTCGACCGTTCGCAGGACGAGCCGATCCCCTCGCTGTCGCAAATCACCGACCGGCATATGCCCGTCGCCGCGCACGCGCAGGGCAGGCATCGCTTCATGAAAAATCTGATGGTCGCGTTGCTGTCGGTGGGCGTGCTGGCGGGGCTCGCGCTCGGCTCGATGAGCATCTACAACAACGTCGTCAATTCCACGACCATGCCGTACCTCATCGGCGAAACGGAGGAAGCCGCCAAGCGTATCGCCGTGCGTTCGGGGCTCAAGCTCGACATCTCCCGCGCGAGCGACCAGACCGCCGCGCGCGGCACGGTCATCCTGCAATCGCCCGAATACGAGACGGGCATGGTGCGCGGTGAGACGGTTTTTGTGACCATCAGCACGGGTCCCGAGCAACAGCCCATGCCAAGCGTCGTCGGCATGCCGCAGGAAGCGGCGCGCAGCGAGCTGGAGCAAATGGGGCTGACGCTGCTGGTCGTGCAGCGCACGCTGTCGTCCGAGCCTGTGGGCGAGGTGCTCACGCAGTCGCCCGAGGAAGGGACGATGATGGACGCGGGCGATATCGTGCAGGTCACGCTGTCGGGCGGCAGCGTCGCCGTGCCGCCGACCGTGGGGATGCCGCGCGAAGAAGCGCTGCTTGCCATTCAACAGACCGGGCTGATCGTATCGGAGATTCGCGAGGTCATCGTGTCCGACCCGACGCAAATCGGGCGCGTGGCGGCGCAGCTGCCCGAGGCGGGCGCGCAGGTGATGGTTGGCGACGCCATGACGCTTGCCGTCTACATCGCAACGCCGCTGGAAACGCCGGCTGCGACAAACGGCGCGGGAACGGTATCGCCATGATGGAGGGCGTGGTTCTCAGGGGCAGAGGCGGGCTGTACACCGTGCTTTGCGAGGGCGGGGAGCACACGCTGCGCGCCATGAAAAAGCTGCGCAGGGACAGCAATCTGCTGGCGGTCGGCGATAACGTGCTGTTCACGCCCGGCGAGGGCGATGAACACGGATGGATAACCGAGATCCTGCCGCGCAAAAACGCCTGCGCGCGCCCGCCGGTTGCGAACATCGGGCTGATGGCGCTGGTGATCGCGCCCGAACCCGCGCCCGATTTGCTGCTGGTGGACAAAATGCTGGTCGCGGCGCAGCGGCAGGCGATTCCAACCGCCATCATCTGCAATAAGGACGATTTGGACGGCGCGCTGTATGCGCAAATATCGCGCGAATACGCGCGTTCGGGCGCGGCGGTCTTCCGCGCGAGCGCTCTGCGCGGCGAGGGTCTGCCCGAACTGCACGAGGCGATGGCGGGCAAGCTCGCGTGCTTCGCGGGGCAGTCGGGCGTGGGGAAATCGACGCTGCTGGGCGCGCTGACGGGCTTACAACTGCAAGTCGGCGATATCAGCAGCCGCATCTCGCGCGGCAAGCACACGACGCGGCATGTCGAGCTGCTCGTCGCGGGC
>CAZEIC010000012.1:0-44218 GCA_964512175.1 uncultured Oscillospiraceae bacterium
TTGTCCGCGCCCACACGCTCGTAGATTTCGACGTTCGCGCCGTCCATCGTGCCGATGGTGACCGCGCCGTTCATCATGAGCTTCATGTTGCCCGTGCCGGACGCTTCCTTGCCGGCGGTCGAAAGCTGCTCGGACACGTCGGCGGCGGGGATCAGCGCCTCCGCGCCCGATACGTCGTAATTCTCCATGAATATCACGCGCAGCATCTGGCTGGCGCGCGGGCTTTTGTCGATCAGCCGCGAAATCGCGAGGATGAACTTGATGATCAGCTTCGCCTTGGAATAGCCCGGGCTCGCCTTCGCGCCGAAGAAGAACACGCGCGGGGTCATCGTGAAATTCGGGTCGTCCATGATGCGGTTGTAGAGCACCAGTATGTGCAGCGCGTTAAGAAGCTGGCGCTTGTATTCGTGCAGCCGCTTGATTTGCACGTCGAACAGGAAATCGACGTCGGCGGTCATGCCCTGCCGGTAGGCGAGCACGCGGTTGAGCTGCTCCTTGTTCTGGCGCTTGACCTTCTGGAACGCCTCGCGGAACGCCGCGTCCTCGCGGAAGGGCAAAAGCTCCGACAGGCGCTCCGGCTCGCGCACCCAGCCCGTGCCGATGGTGTCCTTGATCAGCTCGCGCAGGTCGGGGTTGCACGCCATCAGCCAGCGCCTGTGCGTCACGCCGTTGGTGATGTAGGAGAACTTCTCCGGCATGACGAGGTTATAGTCGTGGAAAGTCTCCTTTTGCAATATGCGCCCGTGCAGCGCGCTCACGCCGTTGACCGAGTACGAATACGCCACGCACAGGTTCGCCATGTGTACCTGTCCGTAGGCGAGGATCGCCATGCGCGCGATGCGGTCCCAATCGCCGGGGAAGACGTTCCACAGCCGCGCGCACAGGCGGCGGTTGAGCTCCTGCAAGATCATGTAGATGCGCGGCACCTGCTCCTTGACCATCTCTTCGGGCCAGCGCTCGAGCGCCTCCTGCATGACGGTGTGGTTGGTGTAGGCGACCGTCTTTTGCACGAGCGCCTGCGCCTCGTCCCAACCAAGCCCCTCTTGGTCGATGAGCAGGCGCATCAGCTCGGGGATCGCAAGCCCCGGGTGCGTGTCGTTGATGTGCACGGTCATTTTCTCGGGCAGCGCAGAGAAATCCGCGCCGAAGCGGCGCTTATAGTCCTTGATGGCGTATTGCAAAGACGCGCTCGTAAAGAAATAGTGCTGCTTCAAGCGCAGCGTTTTGCCTTCGTAGTGGTTGTCCTCGGGGTAGAGCACCTTGGAAATGACCGTCGCCAGCTCCTGCTCCTGCAAGGCTTTGCCGTAATCGCCCGACGAAAAGGCGGAAAAATCCATCGTGCCCGCCTGCCGCGCGCGCCACATGCGCAGCGTGTTCACGGTGTCGCCGTCATACCCCGCGACCGGCATGTCGTACGGCACGGCGAGCACCGTGCGGTAATCCTCCAGCGTGAAGACCATGCGCCCCTTTTCCTCGCGCTCGGTCACGCGCCCGCCAAAGTGCACCTCGCACGCGTCCTCGACCGCCGCGACCTCCCAGACGTTGCCGTTCTCCAGCCAGTCGTCCGGCATTTCTACCTGCTGCCCCTCGACCAGCTTTTGCCGGAACAAGCCGTATTCGTAGCGGATGGTGCAGCCCATCGCGGGCAGCGACAGCGTGGCGAGGCTGTCTAGAAAACACGCCGCCAGCCTGCCCAGCCCGCCGTTGCCAAGACCCGGTTCCGGCTCTTCGCGGATGATCGCGCGCCAGTCGATGCCCAAGTCGTCCAGCGCCGCCTTGTATTCGTCCACCGAGCACATGTTCAGCGCGTTGCAATACAGGCTGCGCCCCGTCAAAAACTCGACCGACAGGTAATACAGCCGCTTGCCGGTGTACTTTTCGTCGCGCTCGCGCGACGCCATCCATTTTTGCATGATCTGGTCGCGCACGGTGGACGCGACCGCGTGATAGATTTGCTGCGCCGTCGCGTCCTCGAGCGTCCGCCCGTTGTACCTCTGGAGCTTCCCGATGATGGACTGTTTGATGGAATCTCTATCGAATTGGGTGGTCGGCATTTACTTTACCTTTCTAATGAGAATCAGCGGCGTAAGTTCGTCCCCCTGCCCGGAGGGGTTGTCGCGCAGCGCGTCCTGAAGCTGCTCGTCGGACAGCGGGAAATCAAAAGACTTGGCGAGCAAATCGCGCTGGATGTCGTTTGCGTCCATGAGCGCAACGGGGATGCCCGTGTCCTTGGACAGCGCGTCGCACAGCTCCTTGGCGTTGGGCGGGTTGATGAGCGCGAGCTGCTTGTATACGTCGAAGCTCGACCGGAAATAGAAGCCGTCGATGCCGCCAACGCCCTTGCCGCACACGCGGTAGAACACGCCCTTCACGCCGAACGGCTTGGTCAGCGCCGAGCACACGACCGCCAGCAGCACGCGCGGCAGCCCGCAGATGTCGATGACAAGCTGCAATTTGTACGGCTCGTGCATGCCCACGCCCGTGTGGTTGATGCCCGCGAACCGCCACAAAAACTTCGCCCAGAACCCCGGGTGCACCTCGTCGCGCGTTTTCACGCTCTCGACGCACATGCACATCACCTTCGCGCCGAAGGACAGGCAGTCGCCCGGCTGGAACAGCGGCTTTACATATTTTTCTACCAGCGCCGCTTGGCTCTCGCCGCGCTGCACAAAGTGCGTCTGGATGGCGAAGCGCAGGTAGCGCTGCCCGTCCGCGCCCGCGATCTCCCCCCGGTCATAGTATATGACGCCGTTTTGCTCGCGGCGCTGTTCGTCCAAATTTCTCGACGCGATGATGCCCATACGCTCCCCCTTTTCACGCGCGCGGAAAAATCCCACGCATGCAAGTAGTATTCTACACCGGGGCGGGAAGATATGTCAATGTTTCGGTAAAAAGGAAGGGTGGACGGGGAGGGAATAGGGAATAGAGCGTAGGGATTAGGGAGTAGGGGCTACGACGGGTAAGAGAACGCCGTCTCCTACCCCCTGCTCCCTCGTTCCCCTATTCCCTTATCCCTATTCCCTCGTCCCTATTCCCTCGTCCCTATTCCCTACTCGGCGTACCGCATAATCGCCTCCACGATCTCCGGCGCGGCCCATTGCAGCGTTTTACGGTCGATGATGCCGAAGTTTTCGCCGCTGCCCCGGAAGGAATGATTGTCCCACCAGCAGCAGGTGATGCCGCTGGCGCGCGCGGCGGCGGTATAATACGCGGCGTAGCGCACGCGGCTATCGAGGTTGTCGCCCTTCTGGCGCGCGCCGTACTCGCCGATGATCACGGGGATACCCTTGGACACGTAGGTGTTGTACAGCCTGCGCATCAGCGTGTCGATCTCGCCCGTCGAAGCGGCTTTGTCCGTATAGAACGCGTCGGTGCTGCCCGCGTCGGTCGGCGCTTGCAGCGCGAAGCTATACGGCGTGTATGCGTGCACCGACACGATGATTCGGTTGTCGGCTTCGTCCTTGGGCAATTCGAACAGCGCGTTGGTCGCGCCGTCGAGCGAGGCACAGTACCCCGACACAAGCAGGTAACGGTTGGCATTCTCGCCGCCCGCCGCGCGCACGGTATCGACGAACGCTTGGTTCATGGCGTTGATGCACGCGACCGCGTCGCGGCACACCTGCGCGTTGATGTTCAGCCACCATTCGTACTTCGTGCCCTTCAGTCTTGGCTCGTTCAGCCCCTCGAACAGCAGCTTCTCGCCGCGGCTGGCGAACCGCGCGGCAAGCTGCTCCCAGACGCGCGTGACATACCGCAGCGAGGTATCCAAACATTCTTTGGTCGGGTAGTAATACGTTTCGCCCACGTCGTGGTGCGTGTTGAGGACGACGTAAAAGCCCGCGTCCTGCGCCGCGTCCACGACCTCCTCCACGCGCGCGAGCCATTTCTCGCTGATGTTGAAATCGCCGTCCACATGGTCGTGCCACGACACCGGCACGCGAATCGTGTCAAACCCAGCGTCCCGCACGGCGGCGAGCAGCTCGGGCGTCGTCTTTTCGCCGCACCAGAGGGTTTCGTATTGCAGTTCGTCGGTGAAGCCCGGGTGGTCGGAATACGCGTCGAAGGTGTTGCCCAAGTTCCAGCCCGCCTTCATGTCGGCGACGAGCGTCAGCGCGGCGTTGTCCGGAATGTCCCGGCGCGCGATGGTCAGTTCGGGCACGAGCGTCTCCTCGGCGCACGCCATCCCCAGCCCCAGCAGGCACACAAGTCCGCATGCGATGCGCTTCATCATGTCGTTCGCTCCTTTTTACAATTCGATGCTTTCATTATAATACGCGCGTCCGGAAATGCAAGCAGATTTTCCCATGATTGAAGCCGCGCGGTTTTTGTGCTATACTGGCGGCGGGAATAAAGCGGGGCGAACGCCCGGAAAGGACGCGCTGTGCAGAGCGAGGGACGCACGATTTTCAAACAGCGGCAGCGCAAGCCGAGCTTTCTGCTCGCGGTCATCGCCGGTTCTTTGCGCATGCTGCTGTTGATCGTGCTGCTGCTGTCGCTGGCGGGCGTGGGCGCGGTCGTCGGCGTCGCCAAGGCGTATGTCGAAACGGCGCCCGTGCTCGACCTTGCCGAGCTGTCCGACCAAGCGCAGACCTCGTTCATCTACGACGCGGACGGCAACCTCATCACCGATTATAAGGGCACGGAAAACCGCGTGATGGTCTCGATCGCCGACATGCCCGCAAACCTCCAGCACGCGTTCGTGGCGGTCGAGGACGCGCGGTTTTACTCGCACAACGGCGTGGATATCAAGCGCATCGTGGGCGCGTTCATCAGCAATTTCCTGTCCGGCTCGCAGCAGGGCGGCTCGACGATCACCCAGCAGCTCATCAAAAATACCGTGCTCTCCGCCGAGCAGAGCTACAAGCGCAAGATTCAGGAAGCCTACCTCGCCATGCAGCTCGAGACGCAGTACACCAAGGACGAGATCCTCGAAAGCTACCTCAACACCATCTATCTGGGCGAAAATTACTACGGCGTGAAGGTCGCCGCCTACGGCTTTTTCGGCAAGGAGCTTTCCCAGCTCACCCTGCGCGAGTGCGCGATGCTCGCCGGGATGACGACCAACCCCTACTACTATAACCCGCGCCGCAACCTCTATCTGCGGCAGTCGGACGCCACCGATTACGCGCGCATCACGCAGAACCGCACCGATTACGCGCTGCTGCGCATGTATGAATCGCAATTCATCTCGCGCGCGGAGTACGAGCAGGCGCTTGACCCGAATACCGCGACCGTCCTGCGCGAATCGCCCGAGTCGGGCGACCTATACCCGTATGTGCACTACGTCGAGTACGCCGTGCGCGACGTGGTCAAGACGCTGCTTGCGCTCAATGGATTGGAAGACACTTCCAAGAATCGCAACGCCATGGAGAAAGAGCTGCGCACGGGCGGGTATCACGTCTACCTCGCGCTCGACACGCAAATTCAGACCATCGTAGAAACCACGCTGCAGACCTACGCCAACTACCCCGCGCTGCGCGACCCGTCCGACAGCGTGTACCGCCAGAAGAACGCCGACGGCACGTATGCCGAGATCGTGCAGCCGCAGGCGGCGGCGGTCGTGATGGATTACCGCACGGGCGAGCTCAAAGCCATCGTCGGCAGCCGCACGCCGCCCACGCAGCGCAAAACGCTCAACCGCGCCAGCGACATGAACATGCCGGTCGGATCGTCCATCAAGCCCATCGCGGTCTACGCGCCCGCCATCGAGCTGGGCGCGGGCGCGGGCACGGTGCTCTACAACATGCCGCTGCCGATCCCCGGCTGGCGCGGAAGCGACGGCAAGGATTCATGGCCGCAGAACTACGGCGGCTCGAGCTACCGAGGCCCCGAAACGATTCGCACGGCAATCACGCGGTCGGACAACACGGCGGCGGCGTACGCGCTGATGCGCTACGTGACGGTCGAGCGCTCGGCGGACTTCCTGATGCGCATGGGCGTGTCGCCCGAGCACATCAACAAAACGCCGTTCGGGGTGTCGCTGGGGTCGTCGGGCATCACGCCCGTCGAGATGGCGGCGGCGTTCTCGACGCTCGCCAACGGCGGCGTGTACCAGTCGCCCATCAGCTTTCTGGGCATCTTCGATTCCGACCAGAACAGCGTCTACGACGGGCACATCAACCAGACGCGCAGGCAGGTGTTCCAGCCGTCCACGGCGTACCTGACGGTCGACATGCTCAAGGACGTGGTGAACCGTTCGTCGGGCACGGGCACGGCGGCGAAGATCTCCGGGCAGACGGTCGCCGGGAAAACGGGCACGAACTCCGACCAGAAGGGCGTGTTCTTCGCGGGCATGACGGGCTGGTACGTCGGCACGGTGTGGATCGGACACGACAACTACAAATCGCTGTCCTCGCGCACGACGGGCGGCAACAGCGCCGCCAAGCTCTGGCAGGCGTTCATGAAAAGCGTGCACAGCCAGAAAGGGCTGGGCAACCGCGACATTCTGGAAGGCGACGCGTCGGATTACGGGCTGGTGTCCGTCACGACGTGCAACGTCTCCGGGCAGCTCGCGACCGACGCGTGCCGCCATGACGCGCTGGAATACGGCGTGACGACCGACTACTGGCCGCGCGCGAACGCGCCCACAACCTACTGCCAGATGCACCAAAGCATCGCCGTCTGCGCGCAGACCGGGCTGTTCGCGAGCGAGTACTGCCCGCAGACGACCGCGCGCGGCGTGGTCGTGCTGCCCTCGGGGCACCCGCTGGAGCAGTTCATCGGCACGGAATATCAAGGCGTGCTGCGCGAGTACCTCGGCGAGTTCGCGACGATCCGCCTGACGGGCGACGCGAATCGCAACGCCGCGCTGCTCTCCTCGGCGATGTGCACGCTGCACCAGTACCAGCAGCCGGGAGCATACACAGACCCGCTGGTCGAGAGCCAGTTCCTGCCCGACGCGCGGCAGCTTCTGTCGCAAGCGTCCAACCAACTGCTGATGCTCGCGCCCGGCACGGACGCGTACAACTCGCTGCTGTCCGCCATCAACGCGCTCAACGCCGTGGTAAACGGCTCGCCGAGCTACGATACGTTGACCGCAGCGATGGCGCAATTGACGCAGGCGATGGCGAACGCGCGCTAGGGCGCGTAAAGGAAGAAGGAAGAGCGAATAGTGAAGAAATAATGGTCTGCCATCGACGACGGCGAACGCTATCATAACTAGCATTTCTTCACTCTTCACTATTACTTTTTACCTCGTGCACGCATACACAATGAACGGAGGCTTCCCATGCAACCCCAACATCCCACCCTCGTTCTCGCCAGCGGCAACGCGGGCAAGCTCCGGGAGCTTCAGGAGCTGCTCGCCGGGCGTTTCACGCTCGTGTCCATGCGCGACATGGGCGTAACGGGCGAACTGCCCGAAACGGGCGACACCTTCGCGGAAAACGCGACGCAGAAAGCGGAGGCGGTATCGCGCGCGACCGGGCTGCCCGCGCTCGCGGACGATTCGGGGCTTTCGGTGTCCGCGCTCGGCGGCGCGCCCGGCGTGCGTTCGGCGCGGTACGCGGGCATGCACGGCGACGACGCCGCCAACAACGCGCTGCTCATGCGCAACATGGCAGGGATTGAGAATCGCGCGGCGAAGTTCGTCTGCGCCATCGCGCTGGCGACCCCGAGCGAAACAACGCGCGTGTTCACCGGCGAATGCCCGGGCGTGATCACGCGCGCGCCGCGCGGCGCGAACGGCTTTGGCTACGACCCGTACTTTGAAACCGAAACCGGGCAAACGTTCGCCGAGCTGCCCGAGGATACCAAGAATCATATCAGCCACCGCGCCCGCGCCGCCGCGCTGCTGCTCGCCGCGCTGGGCGCGGAAGCGCAATCATGAGGAGGTCTACCATGCTCAAAAAACTGCTGTGCCTGACGCTCGCGCTGCTTTTTTGCCTGCCCGCGCTCGCCGAGAGCGTCGTCGTCAACAAGGTGGCAAACCCCGACGACCCCTTCGCCTTCCCCGAAGGCGCGCAGCTTCTGGAGGTCTATTTCCCGGACATCCACGGCTGCGACGCGGCGCTCGTGCGCCTTGGCGACCAGACCATGCTCATCGACGCGGCGACCAGCGACCAAGCGCCCAAGGTGCGCGCGCTGCTGGACAGCCTCGGCGTGACGAGCCTGACCTACGCCATGAACTCGCACCCCGACAACGACCACATTTCGGGCTTTTTCCAAATCCTGCCCGATATCCCGTCGGGCGAATTCCTGACGGGCTTCCCGGACGTTGAGCGCGAAGAACCGCTGCAGGAAAAGCTGCTCGCACGGCTCGCGGAGATGGGCATTCCCCATCGCCGCGTGGCGCACGGCGAAACCTTCGCCTTCGGCGACGCCCAGGCGACCGTCATTCAGAGCTTCGACCCCAAGGTGGAGGGCATCAACAACAACTCTGCCATGCTCCGCATCCAGTACGGCGACCGCGCAATCCTGTTCACCGGCGACGTGCAGAAGATCGCGCAGCTCGCGATCATCGAGGACGAAACGACCGACCTCTCCGCGGACATCGAGAAGTTCCCGCACCACGGCTACGACCGCATGCAGAAGGGCTTCCTCGAGCGCGTAGACCCCGAGATCGTCATTTTCACGGCGGGTTATGTCAAGGATTCGCGCGCCGTCAAGCAAATCAAGGATTACGGCGCCGCGCACCTGTACACCTATCAGGGCGTGCTCAAATGCGCGACCGACGGGCGTACGTGGGTCGTGGAGCGTCTGCCGTGACGCGCCTGCTGATCATCGACGGGCAGGGCGGCAAGCTCGGGCGGCAGCTTGTCGAGCGCGTGCGCGCGCGCGTGCCGGACGCGGACATTGCCTGCGTCGGCACGAACGTCGCGGCGACGGCGGCGATGCTCAAGGCGGGCGCGTCGCGCGGCGCGACGGGCGAGAACGCCGTGATCGTCGGCTGCAAGCGCGCGGACGTGATCGCAGGGCCCATCGGCATCCTCTGCGCCGACGCGCTGCTGGGCGAGATCACGCCGCGCATGGCGGCGGCGGTCGGGCAAAGCGAAGCCGCCAAGGTGCTCGTCCCGGTCGCGGGCTGCCAGATCGTCGTCGCGGGCACGGGCGATACGCCGCTTGCGCGGCTGGTGGAGGATGCCGCCGAACGGATCGCTTGCATGTTGACGGAAAGTATGCTAAAATCATAATATCGCCGACATGAAGTCGGCAGGACTCTCCACGTAACCCCGAAAAAAGCGGTCGCCATGAAGGCGCCGGGCTTTCCAGCAGGAAAGACCGACGCTTTTTTCTGCCAAAGAATAGGAGGTCGTCATGAAAACCGACGTGAAAAAGCTGGCGCTGGCGGGGCTGTTCCTCGCGCTGTGCCTGACGCTCCCGTTCCTCACCGGGCAAATCCCGCAAATTGGCTCGGCGCTCTCGCCCATGCACATCCCGGTGCTGCTGTGCGGGTTCGTCTGCGGCTGGCAGTACGGGCTGGCGGTCGGCGTTATCGCGCCGCTGCTGCGGTTCGCGCTGTTTGGCATGCCGCCCATCTTCCCCACGGGCGTGGCGATGGCGCTCGAGCTTGCCGTCTACGGGCTGATGACCGGGCTTTTGTACAAGAAGCTGCCCAAGACCCCGGTATACGTCTATGTGTCGCTGATTGCCGCCATGCTTTGCGGGCGCGCCGTCTGGGGGCTGACGCGGTACGTCATCGCGGGCTTGTCCGGCTCGGCGTTCACGTTTGAAATGTTCCTTGCGGGCGCGTTCACCAGCGCCGTCCCCGGCATCATCTGCCATATCGCGCTCGTGCCCGTCGTCGTGCTCGCGCTGCGCAAGGCGAAGCTGCTGTCCTATGCGTGACATCCTGCTGGCGCACGCCGCGCGCTACCCGCGCTGGCTGGCGACCGACGTATTGAAGCTGCTCTACCAGAGCGAATTCGGCTGCGGCCACCTGCTGAGCGACCGCGAGCAAAGCCTCGCGCGCCTGCTGGACGAATGGGTGCGAGTCGCACGACCAATGGAAGACATGCTCCCCATAGAACCCATCGGCGGCGGCTTCGCGCGCGCGAACTTCGCCGCATGCCGCGAGCGCGGACTGTCACCCGAATCGGTACACGCGGCGTTTTATACCAGCGCGCAAACGCTCCCGGGCACGCTCGGCGGCATGCTGCAAAAAGCCGCGCTCGCCGACGCGCTCTTTCCCGACATGGGCATACAAAAAGCGGCGGACGCGTGGCTCGACGCCGGTCAGCCGCTTTTCTCGCACTCCCCCGAATACCGCGCCGTCTACGCCCCCGCCTATCGCGTGGTCAAGGAGGGGCTGATCACAGGCTGAACAAGTCGCTGTGCGTCCCCGTGCGCGTCAGCGTCAGCACCAGCACATCGTCCTCAACGCGATAGATCAGCAGCCAATTCGGCTGCACATGACATTCGCGATGCTTCGCCCAATCGCCCGTCAACGCGTGGTCTTTGTTTGCGTCGGGAAGCGCTTTGCCAATCGCCAACAACGTGATGATTTCGTCCAGAAGCGCGATGTTCATACCGCGCTTGACGGCGCGCTTGTAATCCTTGCGAAACTGCGCGGTGGCTTTAACGGTATACTTGGTCGCCGTCATTTCTTCAAATCCGCGAGCAGCGCGTCCACATCGGTATAGCCCTTGACCGACGGGTCTTTCGCGATCCTCTCCGCCTCCAGCAAGGCGGCAAGCGTTTCTTTGTTGGGCTGTTCCAGCTTAATGGCAAACGGAATGCCGCCCTCGCGCAGCGACTGGCGAACGAATATGTTGAACGCCGTCGTCAGGTTCATGCCCAGCGCGCCAAACAGCACGTCCGCCTGCGCTTTCAAATCGGCATCCATGCGAATGCTGATGTTTGTCGTCGCAGCCATATCCTCATCTCCCTTCTGCCTGCACATACATTATATGCCGTTCGCACGAAAAATACAATGCTTTGCACGAAAAATTCATTATTCTATCGCAATCTCATGCACCGTCTCGTCCTCGATCTCCAGCGCGCGGTTGCAGTAGGCGAGCATGGAACGGCGGTGCGTGATGATGACGGCGGTCTGGCGCTCGTTTTTGCAGATGCGCTCGAGCACGCGCGATTCGGTCTTTTCATCCAGCGCGCTCGTCGCCTCGTCGAGGATGAGGAACGGCGAATTGCGAATCACGGCGCGCGCGATGGCGATACGCTGCGCCTGCCCCTCCGACAAACCGCCCGCACGCTCGCCGACAGGCGCGTCCAGCCCGCCCTCCAGCTTGCGCACGAACGCGTCCGCGTCGGCGACGGCAAGCGCCGCCCACATGTCCTCGTCGGAAGCGTCGGGATTGCCCGTCAGCAGATTCTCGCGAATCGAGCCGGACAAGAGCGAATTGCCCTGCGGCACGTAGGCGATGAAGCGGCGCGCGTCCATGCTCGCCTCCTCCTCGAAGCCCTGCCCGTAATAGATCATATCGCCCGCGTCGCGCGAAACGAGCGCGAGCGCGAGGCGGATGAGCGTGGTCTTGCCGGAGCCGGAATAGCCCACGATGCCGACCGCGTCGCCCGGGCGGATATCGAGCGTGACGCTGCGCAGCACGCTGTCCTCATCATAGCGGAAGGACACGTCCCGCATGCGCAGCCCGACGCTGCCTGGCACGCCCTCGCGCCCGCCGGGGACTTCGCGCGAAAGCTCGTACACCTCGCGCACGCGCGTGACCGAGGTCATGATGCCGATGAACTGCGGGAACATGCGCCCCAGCCCCATGATCGACCCTTGGATCTGCTGGGACAGCGTGATGAACAGCGTCATCGTGCCGTAGGTGATGTCGCCCTGCTTCAAACGATACGCGCCCCAGCAGAACGCCACGACGTAGCCCAGCGAAAAGACCACGCGCATGCACACGTTCATCACGGCGGACAGGCGGCTCTGCTTGAGCATGAGCGCCATGCGCTCCGCGCGCAGGGCGTTCACGCGCGCGGCGGCGGCGTCCTCGCGCTGGAACGCCTTGACGAGCGTCATGTTCGCGAGCGTTTCCTGCATGTAGGAGCGATAGTCCGACTCGCTCTGCTTGAGCTTGAGCGAGTATTCCTTGAGCCGTTCGGTGAACAGAACGCCCAGCAGCACGCCGGCGGGGCCCAGTATCAGCGCGAACACCGCCAGCGCACGGTCGTATTGAAAGAGCACGACGAACGCCGCGCCCAGCCGCACCGCCATGAGCAGTATGCCCGGGATGAAGCTCGCCACGCCCGAGGACACCGTGCCCACGTCGCTGGTAAGCCGCGTCATGAGGTCGCCCGAGTGGAACTTTGTCAAATCGCGCCAGCCGCCGCGCAGCACATGCGCAAACACGTTGCCGCGCACGCCGAACGCCAGCTTTTCGTTGATATAGGTCGCAATCACGCCCGTCACCGCGCTCATGACGATGGAAAACAGCGTCATGCCGACCATCAGGAAGATGTAGTCGGCAAGGTCGCGCCCGGCGGTCGCCGAGTCGATGACCGTCTTGCCGACGACCGACGAGCCCACGCCGACCAGCGCGGATACCACGTCGACCGCCAGCATGCACGCAATCAGCCGCCAGAAAGGCTTGGTCTGGCGTTTGAGCCAGCCCACGTTGTCCTTGGTCTGCGGCCAGTCCTTGAAAAACCGCTTCAGCTTCCCGACAATCTTTTGCAAAATAAACCTCCCGCGCGCATCCCGCCTGATGCCGTCACCGCTTCTGAATATGATAGCATATTTCAGAAAATATTACAATCTTCCAAGAAAACGCTTGCAAAACCCTTGACGATTCTGTATAATGTGCAATTGGCACATCCTTGCGCCACGCAAGAGCCGTGGCGCCATACGTCCATGAGGAGGTGAAATGTATGAACAGGTATGAACTGGTGTACATCATCGACGCCGCGATGGAGGAAGAACCCCGCAAGGAGCTCATTGTCAAGTTCAATGAGATGATTTCCCAAAATGGCGGCACGGTCGACAAGGTCGAGGAATGGGGCAAGCGCCGCCTCGCCTACGCGATCGACTACAAGACCGAAGGGTACTACGTGCTGGTGAACTTCAGCGCGGAGTCCGAAACGCCCAAGGAGATGGAGCGCAATCTTCAGATTTCCGACAGCGTCATCCGCTACCAGATCATCAGGCTGGAACAGAAGCGCTCGAACGTCAAGCCTCGCGCCGTGCGCGTGATGGCTCCCGCCGCCGCGCCCGCGCCCGCCGTTCAGGAGGCTCCCGCGCCCGCGGAAGCCGAATAACGGAGGGATCACAAATGCTCAAGGTATTCCTGACCGGCAACCTGACGCGCGACCCCGAGATGCGCTCGACCAGCAGCGGCGTGCCCGTCTGCTCGTTCACCGTGGCGGTCAACCGCAGGCGTTCGTCAAACGCCGAAGCGGGGCAGCCGGAGGCGGATTTCGTGCGCGTGAGCGCGTGGCGCGCGCTGGGCGAGAACTGTGCCAAATACCTCGCCAAGGGCCGCAAGGCCGCCGTCACGGGCACGTTGACGCAAAACAGCTACACGGGCTCGGACGGGCAAGTGCGCTATTCGCTGGAAGTGCAGGCGGACGACGTCGAGTTCCTGACGCCCAGAAGCGAGCAGGGCGGCGACTATCGCCCGGCGCAGAATGCGCCCGCGCAAAGCGCCCCCTCTATGGGGAGCGGCAATGCCGCCGCCGCCGGCTTTGTGCAGGTGGACGACGACGAGCTGCCGTTCTGACGAGCCAGCCGGGAGAGCACCGCTTTCCCACAATGAATGATCGAAAAGCATCAAGGAGGATGACCCCATGTCTGAAGATCGCGGCGACAGAAAACAGCGCCCGCGCAACCGCAAGCCGCGCCGTAAGGTGTGCGACTTCTGCGTGAGCAAAATCGAATACATCGACTATAAGGACGTGAACCGCCTGCGCAGGTACATCAACGAGCGCGGCAAGATCCTGCCCCGCCGCATGACGGGCAACTGCGCCAAGCATCAGCGTCAGCTCGCGGAAGCGATCAAACGCGCCCGCGCCATCGCGCTGCTGCCGTTCACGGTGGACTGAGAAAGCGCAAGCACGAGGGGTTGTCATTTTATATGGCAGCCCCTTTTCCGTACCATTCGCCGATCGTTTTCCAAAAAATGTAGTAAAAACGCGACAAAGGTGTTATACTATAACCGAAAAAACGGAAGGGAGCGTGCATCGCCGCATGCTGCGCAAACGGCACGGTCAGAACAGTGATCCCTTCGAGCGCAACAAGGTCGAGATCGCCAAAGAAAACGCCATGCTGCTTCGGCGCGTCAATTTCTGCGCGTTCATCAACATGACGGCGATGTCGGTCTTCAGCCCGTTCATGAGCGGTTTTTCGTCGTCCGTGAAGCTGTATCTGGCGGCGGCGCTGCTGACGGCGGCGTTCGGGCTGTTTGCGCAGCGCGGGCTGGCGCGGTATCCGCGCGCGGTGTTGCCCTTGTTTTACGGGCTGATGACGGCGCTGTGCGCTTATGCGGTGGCGCTGTCGGTCTATTTCTATCCTGACATCCACGGGGTGACGATCATCGGCATATTCGTGCTCGTGCCGATGGTCATTCTCGACAGGACATGGCGCATAAACAGCATCTTTTTCGTCGTCTACGCTATCGCCTGCGCGCTGACCATCGCGTGCAAACCGCGCGCGATCGCCGTGGACGACTGCGTGACAAGCGGCGCGTTCATGGTGTTCGGCATGCTCATCGGCGCGTACCTGCGCGGCGAGCGCCTGCGCGCCATCGAACAGCACAGGCAGCTAGCGCTCCAGCGGGACGTTGACCCCCTGACGGGCTTGCCCAACAGGCGGCTACTGTTTGAACGGCTCGGCGAGTTTGACGCGAATGCGGCGAGCGCGCGCTTGCGCGGCGTGATCATGATCGACATCGACAATTTCAAGGATTACAACGACCGCCTCGGGCATCAGGCGGGCGACAAATGCCTGCAAAGGTTGAGCGCGTTCTTTCAGGGCTTCGCGATCGAAACGGGCGTGAGCGTCTACCGCTACGGCGGCGAGGAGTTCCTCGGGCTCATCCCGGACAGCGTGACGATACCGCCCGAGGAGCTCGCGCGGCGGCTGGTGGCGGGCGCGCACCTGACGTGGGTGCACGCGAACGCCGTGACGATCAGCGTCGGCTACGCCTGCCGCGAGGGCGAGGATATCAGCTCGGAAAAGCTCATCGGCATGGCGGATAGCGCGCTGTACGAGGCGAAACGACAGGGACGCGACCGCGCCGTGCGCTTTTCGCGGGCATGCGAGGCGTTCCCCGTAACAGATACGCTCCGCAAACGGAAATAACCGCTCGAAAGCGCGCCTCCCGCGCTTTCGAGCGTAGGGGCTGGGGCGCATTAGCGCCCCAGCCCATTTTTCGCGCGCTTGCACGCATTCGCGCCGCCGCCATATGATAAAAGCGAGGGCCGCGCGTGGCGGCCGGAGCTTGCGCAGACCGCGGTTTGCGCTATTCTGTGAAGGAGGCGTGTAAATGTCTTTCTATTCGTACAAGAACGCCAACCCCGCGTGCTGCCCGGGCACGGTGTCGGGGAACGTGCTGGACGGGCTGGCGGAAAGGGTATGCGTGCAGGTGCAAAGGGTGTACGACAGTTGCTTGCAGCAGGAGCAGCTGACGAACGTGGACGTGACCATTTCCAGCTACGCGCAGGTCGTCAACACCTGCTGCTGCAATTCCAACGCCTGCTGCCCGGGTGACACGGAGACGATCCCGCCCACGTCCGCGCCCGTGCCGCCCATCGTGTTCGAGAGCTGCCGTTCGTCCACGACCGACGTGAACATCCAGAACCTGACGGTCGAACGCCTGTGCGACCGGCCGTGCTTCGCGCGGGTGCGCGGCGCGGTGCAGATCCCCATCGACATCCTGTTTACCGACAGCCGCTGCGTGGAGTACATCGGCAAGGGCGTGGTGACGGTCAACAAGGACGTGCTGCTGTCCGTTCCGGACGAATCCATCGTGCCGTTCACGCTCGAGGGCATGGCGAGCGCGGTGTGCGTGTCGGGCACCTATCGCGGCGACAACGTGTTCCGCCTGACGGTCTGCGTGACGATCGTGCTCAAGGTCATCGCCAAGGTCGAGATCCTGATTCCGTCCTACGGCTTCTGCCCGATCCCGCCGTGCGAGGAATTCGCCGAAAATGTCTGCGACGAATTTTTCTCATTGCCTTTGTTCCCGCCGCTGTCGCTGTGCGACGAGAACGCCATCCTCGCCAATCGCAACTGCCGGTGCAACTGCGGCTGCGGCTGCAACGCCGGGTGCGGCTGTCGCCGCGCGACGACGACGACATAATTCCAGACAATCGTATGCCAGCGGGGAGCGCCTTTCGGGGCGCTCCCTTTCAATAATGTAATGTATAGATTGCATTATTGTTGACAAAAATGTAAAGTACAAGTATAATTATCGTAAGCAAGGAGGCGATGAAATGCCCATTACAACCCGGGAAGGCGTTCTCAAGGTGCTGCGCGCTTTCAACCCCTGGTGGGCAAGCGGCGTTGTGCCTGCCGCGCTGTGTCCCGCATACAGGCGGCTGGCGTTTTTCGAGGCGATGAAGCGGCTGGACGAACGGGATATCAAGCGCACCGTGGTGCTGACCGGCGCGCGCCGCGTGGGCAAGACCACGATTCAATACCAGATGATCGCAGCCTTGTTGAAGCGCAACGTTGCTCCGCAGCAAATCGTGTTCGTGTCGCTAGACCATCCCATGCTGAAGCTGGCGGGCATTCAGGAAGTTCTGGACTGCTACCATGAAAACGTGTATGCCGAGCGGGACGCGATATACTTCTTTGACGAGGTGCAGTACGCCGCCGACTGGGCGGCATGGCTTAAAACGATATACGACATGCAGCCGGAAACGCGCGTGGTCGCCACAGGCTCGGCAAGCCCGATGCTGGTCAAGGGAAGCATAGAAAGCGGCGCGGGACGGTGGACGGTCATTCAAGTCCCGACGTTGTCCTTCTACGAATACTGCGCGCTCGTGGGCGCGAAAACGCCTATGCTCGACAGCGCTCTGAAGCCGTCGGCGCTCAAGAGCATGTCGCGGCAGGAGCAGGGGCGCGTCATGAACGCGCTCGCGCCGCTGTACAACCATTTCGCACGATATTTGCAGGTTGGCGGGTTTCCCGAGCTTGCGCTGGCAAAGGACGCGACGCTCGCGGAGCGCGTGATGCGCGAGGACGTGGTCGACAAGGTGCTCAAGCGCGACCTGCCGGCGCTCTACAACATCCGCAACGCGACGGAACTGGAGCGTATTTTCTTGTATTTGTGCCGGGTGTCGTCGGAAATCGTCGCCATCGACAGCGTCGCCAAGGAATTACACGGCGTCAGCCGTCAGACCGTGCAAAACTACATCGAGTATCTCGCGAGCGCCAACCTGATATATTTGAGCTATCCCGTGGATTTGGACGGAAAAAAAGTGCTCAAGGCAAGCCCGAAAATCTACATCGCCGACGCGGCTATCCGCAACGCCGTGCTGATGGACGGCGATTTGCTTACCGACCCCGTGCAGATGGGAAAAATGGTGGAAACGGCGGTGTACAAGCACGTCGCGGCGTTTTACTATCAGAAGGCGACGAGCGTGGGCTATTACAGAGGCGGGCGAAAGGGCAAAGAAATTGATATCGTGGTAGACTATCCGAATATCCGCGATATTCTCATCGAGGTCAAGTACCGCGAGCAGGCGCAGGTCGCGGACGGAGACGCGATCATCGAGCAGAGCGCGAACGCAAGCTCGGCGTTCGTCATCACAAAGCGCTCGGACGATTACGGCGAGCATCACGGCGCGAATCAGGCGAGCGTATACCGCATTCCCGCTTTCGCATTCCTCTACCTGCTTGGGCACGGCGAGAAAAACGGATACAGGGGCGCGCAGTAAAGAGCGCAGTCTTAATGAAACTTCTTCTGCCGCCGTCTGCGGCGCTTTTGCTGGTCGTTTGCGGCGGGCGCTTCGCCGCGCAGCGTGAGCAATTGGTCGCGGAGCTTGGCGGCGCGTTCGAAATCTAAAGCGCCCGCTGCGGAAAGCATCTGGTCTTCGATTTGCGACATGAGCGCCTGCTTTTCCTCGCCCGACACGCCGTGTTCCTCGCCGTCCTCGTCGGTGATGGCAATCAGCGCGCGCACGGCGACCTGCACGCTCTCGGGCGTGATGCCATGCGCTTGGTTGTAGGCTTCCTGAATCTCGCGGCGGCGGTTGGTCTCGTTGATGGCGCGCAGCATGGAGTCGGTCAGGTGATCGGCGTACATGACGACGCGCCCTTCGACATTGCGCGCCGCGCGCCCGACCGTCTGCACGAGGCTGGTTTCCGAGCGCAGGAAGCCCTCCTTGTCCGCGTCGAGGATGGCGACGAGCGCGACCTCAGGCAAATCAAGCCCCTCGCGCAGCAGATTGATGCCGACCAGCACGTCAAACTCGCCCGCGCGCAGCCCGCGAATGAGCGCGGTGCGCTCGAGCGTCAATATCTCGGAGTGCAGGTAGCGCACGCGCATGCCCAGCTCTTTGAGGTAGTCCGTCAGGCGCTCCGCCATCTGCTTGGTGAGCGTCGTCACCAGCACGCGGTAGCCGCCCGCCACGACCTTATTGATTTCGCCGATCAAATCGTCCACCTGCCCGGTCGCGGGGCGCACGATGATCTTGGGGTCGCACAGCCCGGTCGGGCGGATGATCTGCTCGACCACGCGCGCGGAGCGCGACAGCTCGTACTCGGCGGGCGTCGCCGAGGTGTAGATGGTCTGCCCGGTGCGCGCCTCGAACTCGCCAAATTGCAGCGGGCGGTTGTCATACGCCGATGGCAGGCGGAAGCCGTATTCCACGAGCGCCGTCTTGCGCGCGCGGTCGCCGGCGTACATGGCGCGGATTTGCGGCACGGTGACGTGGCTCTCGTCGATGATCGTCAAAAAGTCCTTGGGGAAGTAGTCCAGCAGGCAAAACGGCGGGTCGCCGGGCTGTCTGCCGTCAAAATAGCGGCTGTAGTTCTCGATGCCCGAGCAGAAGCCGATCTCGCGGAGCATCTCGATATCGTAGCGCGTGCGCTGCCCGATGCGCTGCGCCTCGAGCAATTGCCCGTTCTCCTCGAACTGCTTCTCGCGCTCGGCAAGGTCACGCTCGATGACCGCGATGTTCTCCTCCATCGCCTCGCGGCTGGTGGCGTAGTGCGTGGCGGGGTAGATGGACACATGCTTGACGACGCGGGTGACGTTGCCCGTCGTCGTCGCGAATTCCGAGACACGCTCGATCTCGTCGCCGAAGAACTCCACCCGCACGCCGGAATCACGCGCGTCGGCAGGGATCACCTCCACCACGTCGCCGCGAACGCGGAAAGAACCGCGCTTAAACTCCACATCGTTGCGCTCGTATTGAATGTCCACAAGCTTTCGCAGCAAGTCGCGGATGGGCATTTGCAGCCCCGGGCGCAGGGAGATCATCTGGCCTTCGTACTCCGACGGGTCGCCCATGGAATAGATGCAGGAAACCGACGACACGATGATCACATCCCGGCGCTCGCGCAGCGCCGCCGTCGCCGAGTGCCGCAGGCGGTCGATCTCCTCGTTGATGGACGCGTCCTTCTCAATATAGGTGTCCGAGGACGCGATGTACGCCTCGGGCTGGTAATAGTCGTAATAACTGACAAAATATTCCACGGCGCTGTCGGGGAAGAACGCCTTGAACTCGGCGCAGAGCTGCGCAGCGAGCGTTTTGTTGTGCGCGATGACGAGCGTCGGCCGCTGCACCTTCTCGATGACCGACGCCATCGTGAACGTTTTGCCCGAGCCCGTCACGCCCAGCAGCGTCTGCGCGCGCAAGCCTTCCTCAACGCCCGCCGCGAGCGCGGCGATCGCCTCGGGCTGGTCGCCCGACGCGTGGTACGGCGCTTTGAGCACAAATTTATCCATATATTTCCTCCGCGTATGAAATGGGCACGTCCATTCTCATTATAGCGCAGGTTGTCGGAAAATACCATCCCCAACATATTCCCAGCATCAACGTCGCCCGCCGACGTTATGCGCGCTTTCGCTGGCAAAAATTTTCCGTATGCCCCGCCAGCGTTGATTTCCTTGCGTTTCCTTGCCGCATGCCGCGCCCGCCGCCGGACAAAATGAGCGTGTCGGCGACGAATTCCGACAAATTTCTCGCGGCGGCGAGCGGAAATTTCTGCAAAATTTCCTTTCATGCGCGCCGGGACGGAGGTAGATAGTATGTCCCTGTACAGGATCGCCCATTCTCCGCAGCTTCGCGGCGAGGCGCGCGTGAACACGTCCAAAAACGCGGTGCTGCCGATTCTCGCGGCGGCGCTGCTGACGCGCGACGAAGTCGTTATCGACGCGCTGCCCAGCATTTCGGACGTGGAAACCATGCTCGAACTGCTCAAGGATTGCGGCGCGAGCGTGACGCGGCAGGGTTCGGCGGCAATCGTGCGCGCCGAAAGCCTCAAAAGCCCGCAGGACGCGCGCGCGCTTCGTAAAATGCGCGCTTCCATCTTATTGCTGGGCGCGCTGCTGTCGCGCAACGGCGAGGCGACGCTGCTCACGCCCGGCGGCTGCGCCATCGGTCAGCGCCCGATCGACATCCACTTAAAGGGCATGCAGGCGCTCGGCGCGGAGGCGCATCAAGAGGCGGGCGAGGCGCGGCTGCGCGGCAAGCTGCGCGGCGGCAGCGTGTATCTGGACTTTCCGAGCGTCGGCGCGACGGAGAACGTGCTGATGGCGGCGGTGCTCGCGCCCGGCGTGACGCGCATCGAGAACGCCGCAAAAGAGCCGGAAATCGCCGATTTGGCGAACTTTCTCGTCAAAATGGGCGCGCGCGTCGCGGGCGCGGGCACGGGCACGATCACCGTCGAGGGCGTGGACAGACTGCACGGCGCGACGCACACGCCCATCCCCGACCGCGTGGAGGCGGGCACGCTCGCGTGCGCCGCCGCGCTGACCGAGGGCAGCGTGCTGCTCGCCGGGGCAAACGCCCAGCACATGCGCGCCGCGCTCTACAAACTGCAGGAATCGGGCGTGATCATTCAGGAGGACGCGCGCGGGCTGCGCGTGCGCGGGCGCGCAAGGCACCCCATCGAGGTGCGCACGCTGTCCTACCCGGGCTTCCCGACGGACTTGCAAGCGCCCATGATGGTCGTCGCCTGCCGCGTGCCGGGGCTGTCGGTCATCCTCGAAACGATCTTTGAAAACCGGTTCATGCACGCCGTCGCGCTCTCGCAGATGGGCGCGCGCATCCGCGTGGAGGGGCAGTTGGCGCTCATCCACGGCGGCGCGCCGCTCTCGGGCGCGGAAGTCGCGGCGACCGATTTACGCGCCGCCGCCGCGCTCATGCTTGCGGGGCTGATCGCGCAGGGCGAAACGCGGCTCGTCGACCGGCAGGAGCACCTGCTGCGCGGGTACGAGGGCTTGGACGACAAGCTGCGCGCATTGGGCGCGGACATTACCAGAGAAGCAGAACAGGCGTAACGCCGAAGCGCTGCGCCTGTTCCAAAGAAATTGCTATTTGATTACGCGGCGGGCACGGTCTCGGTCTCGGTCTCGGTTTCGGTGTCGATTTCCGTGTCCGGCACGGCTTCCGGTTCCGGCTCGCTCTGCAGCGCGTTCATCAGCACCTGCACTTCCTCGGGCATCGCCGACAGCATGCCGCCCAGCACGGCGGGAAGACCGACGCTCTGCAGCTCCGCAAGCAGCGGCGCGAGCGCTTCCTGCACGGCGGGGTCGCTGGTATCGGCGGTCACGTCGAGCGCCACGGCGGTCTTATCGTCCGTCGAGAAGGCATACGCCGCGTCCGTCGCGGCGGTGTTGGCGGTCATGGTGACGAGCGGCAGCCCGAACATCGAGACCGTCACGGTCTCCTGCTGCGCGAAGTCGCCGGTCAGCGTCGTCGCCGTCTGCCCCGCGATGCCAAGCTGAACGCCCGACAGCGTCGCCTGCACGTTCATGTTCAGCGTTTCCACGTCGTTCTCGGCGGCGATGCCATAGTTGAAGTCCAGCACGCCGCCCGCGCTCGTGCCGTCGGAGAACCCGGCGATGTACGCGTCCCAGTCCTCCACCGGCTGCTCGGCGATGATGACGCTGGCATTGATTGCCGCAATCGCGTCCTCCGCCGTCGTCACCAGCGCGAGGATCTTGACCGCGCCGCCCTCGTCGGGAATCGTCATGACGGCGTCGGCGAGCACCTGCCCGTCCTCGTTTGCGTAGACCGTGCCGTCGAGGATGTCATAGTCTTCCTTGGCAAGCTCGGCGGCGACCGCTTCGTCTATGTCCGACATGCCGCTGAAGAACTGCGCGGTCACGGGGTTGCTTTGCATGGCTTTGACGATCTCCGCCGCCATCGGCATGAGCTGATGGTTCGTGATCTTGATGGGCGTGGCGGACTGGTACACGCCGTACTCGCCCATGTCGAACGCGCCGACTTCGGCTTCGCCCATCGCGCTCTGCACGATCCCCTCGATGGCGGCGATATACGCGCTCGCCATCTGCTCGACCATGGCGCTCGAGGCGGTCATCGCTTCGGCGGGCAGCGCGATATTGAGCACGTAGCTGGGGAACAGGTTGGACATCAGCGCGACGCCCGATTCCTGCATGGCGTACTCGAACGCCGCAAACGGCGTGCCGTTGAGCCCAAGCTGCGCCATGCCCGACGCCGATTCGCCCGAGGCGATGACGTCGATGGACAGGTTGGCGAGCAGCTCGAGCGCGCTGTTGACGACCGGGGTCATGCTTTCGTCGCCGCCGGTGAACATGGCGACGAGGCTGGCGATGGATTCTTTATCGAGCGCCAGCGTGACGTTGCTGGCGAGCGTGCCCTGCTGCGCTTCCTGCAGGCGCAGGGCGGACGCGGTCGTCGGCACGGCGGGCGCTTCCTCCGCGAACGCGGACGCGCAGGACAGGAGCATCATCAGCGCTACGAGCGCGGACAAAAGCCGGGAAGAGTTTTTCATGACAGGTTCCTCCTTAAGAATGGGTTTCCCCTCGGCAGCAGTATACCACATCGCGCCGCGCGCGGCAAGCGAAGACGCGCAATGCGACATTCCGCCGCCCAAACGCCGCTATTTGACGTTCGGGAATTGGTAGACCTGCCACGTCTCGCCGTCGGTCACGCATTCCGCCGTGCCCAGCGGGAGGACGAGGTAGGGCAGCCCGTGCTTTTCCATCAACGGGATCGCGGGCTTTTTGCTGGGGCTGCGCACGCCGGTGAGCATGCACAGTTCGGGCGACACGGCGTTGAGGAACGGGAGCTTCAATTCCAGCCCGTGGTGCGGCAGCTTGAGGATGTCCGCGCGGAGCGCCTCGCCGTATGTCTCCGCCAGCGACGGCTGCGCGTAGCTCGCCGCGTCGGCGGCAAAGAGCATCGAACGCTCGCCGAGCGCCACGCGCAGCAGCATGGACGTGTTGTTGATGCCCTTCGCCCAGTTTTCGTAGCGAAACAGGGTGACGGTCGCGGGCGCAAGGTCGAACTGATACGCCGTATCGAAGGAAATCACCGGAACGCCCAAGCCTTCGACGGCGGCGAGCAGCCGCTTTTGCTCGCCGTTCAGGTCAAGCGGGAAACAGGTGTAAAAGCCGTCGGCGGGCACTTCTTGGAGCACCGCCTCGAAACTGCCGTAATGGTCGTCGTGCGGGTGCGTGTTGACCGCGTAATCGATGCGCGAAACGCCGAGCCGCGCAAGCTCGGGCAAGATCGTGCCCTCGCGCCCGGGCAGGGCGCAGTCCAGCAGCATGGTCTTGCCGCCGCACTGGATCACGAAGCAGTCGCTCGTGCCCACGTCCAGCAGCGTCACGCGCAGCATGCCCTCTGAAAATTCCGGCGGCGCGTCCACCATGCGCACGCTCTCCGCCGCCGCCGCGCCCATCAGCAGCATCGCCATCAACAGCCACGCCAATCCCTTCCGCATGCAAAAACCCCCCTCTTCGGTATGCGGCAGTATTCCATGCCGAGAGGGGGAATTCCTGTTTTCAGGGGTGTAAATTTTCGGTTGTTCGCCGCGCGGCGGTATCATAAAAATCGCGGTCAGCGATGTTCACGAACTTCCTTAACGCGGTTTGCCAAACATCAGCACGCCAGAACTTCCGCGCGCAGCCGATATCCCGTGCGGTACACCGTCTCGATGCACGCAAAGCCCAGCTTCTTGCGCAGGCGCTGTACGTGCACGTCCACCGTGCGCGTCTCGCCCGGGCAGATGTACCCCCACGCCGAGCACAAAAGGTCGTCGCGCGATACGGGTTCGTCGGCGTGCAGCGCCAGCTCCTTGAGCAGCAAAAATTCCTGCTGCGTCAGTTCGCAGGGCTTCCCGGCAAAAAACACCATCTGGGTGTCTGCGTCCATCGCCAGCAATCTGGGCGGGCGCACATCTCCATACACAGTCAGCAGGCTGGTCATTGCGTATCACCTCACCCTATTAGACGCGCGACGCCTGCGTTTTGTTGCATCATTTGTAAAATTTATTACGGAAATTTCATATTTCCGAAACCAAACCTACACAAAGGCGTTTTCCACGCCCGATACGCAGCGCGCGAGCGCCTCGCAGTGGTCGTTGAGATGCAGGAAACGCTCGGGCTCGGGCAGCGCCAGCAGCTCCTTGCACGCCAGCACCAGCTCGCCCGCCGCGCGCTGCAGATCCTCGGTGCGCAAAAGCAGCAAATCGTGTTCGACGCGCAGCCGATCGCGCCGCGCCGTTTCATCGCCGTCCGCCGTTTGCGCGAGCGCCGCGCGCGAGACCAGCCTTTCCAGCCCCTCGTACAGCGCGCGCACGTCGGGGTCGCGCAGCATGCGCGCGCGCTCGCGCGCGGCGGATACCAGCGCGTCGCCGTCCGGCAGCCGCGCGGCTTCCATGTCCAACGCGCCCGAAGCCTCGGCTATCCACTCGGGATGCTTTTTGATCACCGAGCGATACTTGTTCTGGTATCGCAGCATCAGCGCGCGGTCGCCGCCCGCGAGCTGCGTCACGCACGCGCGCACAGATTCGCCCGCCGCGCGCCCCTTTTGCACCTCGCGAATCAGGTCGCGCACCTCCTGCTCGGTGAACGTCTGAAAGGGTGCGGCGCGGCGCTCGCAGTTCAAATCGCCCGCGCGCAGCCGCATATAGTAATAATTGCGGACGCTGTTGGGCTTCCGCCCGAGCGCCTCGCCCATCTTCTCAAACACCGCGCGAAGGGGCAGCCCCTCGTCGCCCGCGCGCGTCACCTCGCGCCGTAATTGTTCGGTCTCCTCCTCGCGCCAGCCCGCGCGCGGCAGCCTCTCGGTCGCTTCCATCCTGCATCCTCCTATGCCCGTTTATCCCATAGTATGCGCAAACACACGCAAAATAAACGCACAAACGCTTCGGGAACGGCTAACCTCGATACCGACCTTTTGCGGCAAGACGCTGGCGGAGGTTCAGCGCATTGCGCGGGACGCACAGTTATGAAGAAAATTGGATTATTCATGATGATTGTTCGCTTGATGCTTGCGTTGTGCGGTTTCTCGCGCCGCCCAACACGCTGCATGAATACTGATAGCGGAACAGAAAGGTTACAACAATAGGCGGAGGAACAACACGATGGACTGTAAACAAAGAGTACGGACTTTTGCGAAAAAGCACAAAACGAAAATTAAGGTCGTAATCATTGTTTCTTTGGCATCGCCGGCGAGATTCGTCGTCTATCGTCATGCGCGTAGGAACGCTCTTTCCGGTAGCGGATTGCAAGAAGAGTTTATGAAGGTTGAAAACTCGGGTATTGTTTTACAAAAAGTAAACGACCTGAAGATGGCGGAATTTACGACAAGCGCAATCAAGGAGCTATGGATAGAAGAGAACTTGTCAAAGGCTCTTTTCTTATGCCGCTGGACAAAATAGTCGAAGCATGATATACTATGCCTATGAAAAAGGGGGGCGTGCGCATGGAGACCATCAGACCGTCGGCGGATTTGCGAAACCATTACAACGAGATCGCGGAAAGGTGCCGGACGCACCGGGAAGCGGTCTTCATCACCAAGAACGGGCGTGAGGACACCGTGCTCATGGGCAGCGCGGACTACAGGCAGATGAAAGCGGAGCTGGAGCTGCTGCGCATGCTTGCCGAATCGGACGAGGACATCCGCACGGGTCGCGTCGCGCCGATCGCCGATACGTTCGCCGAAATCAAGGAAGCCCTGAAAGCGCGGTTTCCATCATGAGCTACCGAGTGATGCGAACGGACGCCGCCAACCGTCAGTTGCTTGCAATCGGCGTATACGTCGCCGAGGAATCGGGCGATTTGGACACGGCGATACGAATCATCGAGAAGCTGGAAAACGCCGTTGGGACGCTCGGCGAAATGCCGCATCGGGGCGCGCTCCCGCGTACGGAAGCATTGCGCAAGCAGGGACACCGCGTGCTGGTCGCCGAGCCGTACCTGATATTCTACCGCTGCGATGAGCAGCGCATGACCGTGACCGTCACGGCGGTGCTCCACGCCAAACAGGATTACATGCGCGTCATACGATAAAGCGCGTACAAAAAGACGTCCGTACATGTCGGCGGGCGTCTTTTTTTTTACGCTCGAAAGCGAGGTGAAGCAAACGGCAGGGCTCTATGACTATCAGGAACAAGCGATGCGGCGCATGAAAAACGGCTGCATCCTCTGTGGCGGCGTGGGGTCGGGCAAGTCGCGTACGGCGCTTGCCTATTACTTCACACAGCAGGGAGGCACGCTCGGCGGCGACGCAGAATTTCCCGATCTCAATTACGTGCCCATGAGCGACCCGCCCAAGGATCTGTACATCATCACGACCGCCCGCAAGCGCGACACGCTGGAATGGAACGGCGAGCTCGCGCGGTTTCTGCTCTCCCATACCAGATCCAACTCGTCTGCAAAGAGGCGGGCGTGCCATATTTGGGGCAGCATGTTTTCCGGCACACGTTCGCTACGAACTGTTATTATCGCGGTTGTGACGTAAAAATTTTGTCAAAACTGCTCGGGCATTCCGACGTGACGATCACCTACAATGTTTACATCCATCTCTTCGGTGACGCGCTTGAAGAGATGCGGAGTGTCGTCGGGTAACTGCGGTGTAACAATTCTGTGAATCTCGCACAAAAATAGCGCAGCCTGTTTTCACAAACTGCACCATTTTCGCTCTGGCAGGGGCAGAAGGACTCGAACCCTCAACAAAGGTTTTGGAGACCCACGTGTTACCATTACACCATGCCCCTTTGGTTGCGCCGCAAGTTATTATATGCGACCGGGGCGCGGTTGTCAACCGGGAATTTTGCCGCGCGGCGAAGAAACTCGCGAGAACGGAAAGAAATGGCTGTTCGTTTTCCGGATTCTGGTGTATAATGGGAAAAAACGGGCAGGGGTGATCCTATGGAGAGCAAGCGCGCGCGGTTTACCGTCAAAGAGCGGGCATGGATTCTCTACGACTGGGCGAACTCGGTCTACGCCACCAACATCATGGCGGCGATTTTCCCGACGATCTTCGTGTCCTTCGCGGGCGAGGCGGGCGACCAGTGGTGGGGGTACGCGACCTCGCTGGCGACGCTGATCGTCGCCATCCTCGCGCCCATCCTCGGCGCGGTCGCCGACTACAAGGGCATGAAAAAGAAGCTGTTCACGGCGTTCATGCTGGCGGGCGTGGTGTTCACCGCGATGATCGCCGTCACGGGCGACTGGCGCGTGATGCTGGCGGGCTACGTGCTCTCGCGCATCGGCTTCTCGGGGTCGTGCCTGTTTTACGATTCCTTCCTGACCGACGTGACGACCAACGAACGCATGGACAAGGTGTCCTCGTGGGGCTACGCGATGGGCTACATCGGCGGCAGCACGATCCCGTTCATCGCGTCGATTGCCATGCTGCTTGTGCTGGGCTACGGCAGCCCCGTCGCGCAGAAGTTCGCCATCCTGATCACAAGCGTGTGGTGGCTGGCGTTCTCCATCCCGTTCATCCGCAAGGTCGAGCAGGTGCACTACATCGAGCGCACGGGCGAAAGCTCGGTCAAGCAGACGTTTTCCAACATCTGGAAAACGGCGAAGGATATTTTCACGCAAAAGGGTCTGTTCATCTTCGTGCTGGCGTACTTCTTCTATATCGACGGCGTGGGCACGATCATCTCGATTTCGACCGCCTACGGCACGACGCTGGGGCTGGGCGCGGTCGGCATGATACTGGCGCTGCTGGTGACGCAGATCGTCGCCATGCCGTGCTCGATTTTGTTTGCCAAGCTCGCGGCGAAGGTGTCGGCGCGCAAGGCGCTGCAAGGCGCGATACTGGTGTATACGTTCATCTGCGTGGTCGGGTTCGTGATGGGCTTCACGCTCGAGCCGCATCAGGAGCGCTTCGAGCAGGCATATAAGCAGGAAATCGCCGCCACCGTGGCGGAGGGCGAGCAAACGGCGCTGCTCTCTGACATCCAAGCGGCGCTGCGCGGCAAGGACGCGGCGGGCGAGGTCGCCACGGCGCTCGAAAAGCACCCCGAAGCGCCCGAAGCGCTGCGCACGGCGGCGCTGGCGTTCCCAGAGGCGAACGCGCAGATGCTTGCGGACTACCAAGGCGCGCTGTCGTTCTCGACGCTGCTGTTCTGGGCGATGGCGACGTTGGTCGGCACGGTGCAGGGCGGCATTCAGGCGGTGTCGCGGTCGTACTTTGGCAAGCTCGTGCCCAAGGCGCGCTCCAACGAGTTCTTCGGCTTCTTCGATATCTTCGGCAAGTTCGCCAGCGTAGTGGGGCCTTTCCTATACGCGGTGATCGCCGGGCTGACCGGGCGCTCGTCCTACGGCGTGCTGTGTCTGGTCGTGCTGTTCCTCGCGGGGTACGGGCTGCTGGTCGGCGGCAGGAAGCACTTGGACGCGAGCGTAAGCTAACATAGCGCCGCGCGCAGCCAAGCGTACAGCGGCGCGCAGGCGGTAAACACCCGCGTAATTTCATCGGCAAGTCCCGGCGTGAAGAAAGCGTCCGGGGCTTTTGGCGCATACACCAGCGCGATGCGTTTGCACAGCAGAAAATCGCGCGCAGGGTCGTCCATGCCGTCCGAACGGTCGCGCTTGTAGCGGTCGCCCTCGAAAACGAGCGCGGACGGCAGCGCGCGCAGGACGCTTTGCAGCGCGGCTTCGTTCGCTTTCGCATGCTCGTTGACGGCGCGCATGCCCGCCGTCGTGCGGTGATAGAGCTGCAAGCCGCAGCGCCATCCGTCCGCGCCCGCGTCGAAAAAGAAACCGGGCACGTCGTTTTCGCGCGCGGTATCCTGCATGAAGTGTAGGTATACATAATTTTTCATGGGCGTTACGGGCGAAAAGCGCGCGTCGTTGTACGCGCCCGACACGCACCGCGACGCGCGCGCGCATACGTCCGGCGCGACGGGCAGCAGCCCGGGCAGCAGCGTTTCATACAGCTCGCGCAGAGGCGCTTTGACCGCGCGCTCGTAAACGGGCTTGAGCTCGAGGTATTTTTGCTTGCTGTTTTCCAGCGAGATTTGAATAAAATAGTCGATCGTTTCGCGTGAAAATCCCGTAAACATGGCGGTATCCCTCCCGGGGACGAGTATAGCGGGAATGACGGCGCGCGTCAATGGAAAGGATAGGAAGCGACGTGGAGACGGGGAGGGAGTAGGGATTAGGGAATAGGGACGAGGGAGTAGGGGAACGACGAGACGGTAAGACAGCGAATTCCCGTTCCCTGACCCCATCCTCGTCCTTCGTCCCTCGCAACCCCTAACCCCTAATCCCTATTCCCTAATCCCTATTCCCTACTCCCTCCCCCGCGTCATCAAGGAGCAACTATCATGGCAATTCTCTTGGTCGTTCTCTACCTCCTCGCCATCGCGCCTGTGCAGCTGTCGGTGACGGCTGCCGCCGCGCCCGGGGGGCAGGGCGGCGTGGCGCGGCTGACCTTCTGGGGCGTGGGCGCGCGGCTGTTTTTCATCCTCGCGCGCGAGGACGACGGCACGCTGACGATTCGCCTGCGCACCAAGAAAGGCAAGCGCGAAGGGCGCGGCGACGCGGTCAAGGCGGCGCGGAAAGCCATCGCGCTGGTGAAAACGCTGCGCAGGGAGCGCTTCTCCCACGCGATCATCTCCCGCGCGCTGACGTGCTCGCGCGCGCGCGGCGAGGTCGTCATCGCATGCGGGGACGCGGCGGCGACGGCGATCGTCACGGGTGCTGCGCGTACCCTCCTGTTACAGCTTGGCTGGCGCAACCTGCGCCTGCGGCCCGATTTCTCGGGCGGTTCCACGCGCGCCGAAGGCGAGTGCATAATCGGCGCGCGGCTGGGTAGCATTCTGATATGTGCCGCGCTGGCGTTTGCGGCGTGGCGAAAGGAGAAATCGAAATGGAGAGGCATCCCATCGGAAGTATGATGCAGACGGCGCTGGAGAACATCAAGGACATGGTGGACGTGAACACCGTGGTCGGCGACGCGCTGGACATGGGCGGCGGCGCGACGGTCGTGCCCATCTCGCGCGTATGCTTCGGGTTCGTCGCGGGCGGCGGGGAGTACGGCGAGCACAAAGAGCCGCCGCCGTTCGCGGGCGGCTCGGGCGCGGGCGTGTCGGTGCAGCCGGTCGGGTTTCTGGTGGTCGAGCCGGGCGGCGTGAAGCTGCTGCCCGCGCAGAACGTCGCGGGCTGGGAGCGCGCGCTCGCGTCGCTTCCCAAGCTGTGCGAGGACGTGATCAAGCTGCTCAAGCCCGAGCAGGGCAGGGGGAAGGCGTCCGAGGCATGAAAAAGTTTGCCTGCGGGCTGTTGCTTTCGCTCTGTTTGCTGTATACTGGAAGCGCGCTGTGCGAAGCGCGGGCGTACGCGGTCATTGAGGAGACGACCGGGCGCGTGCTGTACGCGCACAACGCGCGCACGCCGCTGCCGATGGCGTCCACCACCAAGGTCATGACGGCGCTGCTCGCGCTCGAACTGGGCGAATTAACCGACGTTGTGACCGTGAGCCGCAGCGCCTACGGCGTGCCGGGCACGAGCATGTACCTCGGTCTTGGCGAGCAACGGACGCTTTCCGAGCTGCTGACCGGGCTGATGGTCGCCAGCGCGAACGACGCGGCGGTCGCGATCGCCGAGTATGTCGCGGGCGACGTTGACAACTTCGCCAAGCTCATGACGGCGCGCGCGGGCGAACTGGGCTGCGAGAGCGCGACATTCCTCAATCCGCACGGGCTGCCGGCGAACGGGCATCAAGCGTCGGCGCTGGACATGGCGCGCATCGCGCGCGCCGCCATGCGCCTACCCAAGTTTCGCGAGCTGGTCGGCACCAAGCGCGCGACCGTGCCGTGGGAGGGACGGACGTACGACCGCATTCTCTATAACAAAAATGCGCTGCTGTCGTCCTATCCCGGCGCGACGGGCGTGAAAACGGGCTACACGCGCGCGGCGGGGCGGTGTCTGGTGTTCTCGGCGGAGCGCGACGGGCTGTCGCTGATCGGCGCGGTGCTTTCGTGCCCGGACTGGTTCAGTCAGGCGGCGGCGCTGCTCGACCGGGGCTTTGCGGAATACCGCATGGCGGTGGTTTTGCACGCGGGCGAAAAGTTGCGCGACGTTGCGGTGATCGGCGGCGCGGTGGACGCCGTCGCGGTCTGCGCGGGCAAAACGCTGCAAGCGCCCGTGCCGAAGGACGCGTGGCCCGAGGTCGTGGTGACGCTGCCCGAAGCGCTCGAAGCCGGGGTGGAGATCGGCGAGGAAGTCGGCGAGATTTCGCTGGTATACGCCGGGGAAACGCTCGCGACCGTGCCGCTGGTTGCGGCGCGAAGCGCGCCCGTCCGCGATTTCGGGTTCGGGCTGGACGCGGCGATGGAACAATATCTACTCATGAAATAGAGGGAAGCCATGCGATTGCAAAAGTATCTGGCGCTGTGCGGGGTCGCCTCGCGCAGACACGCCGAGGAATTGATCGCCCAAGGGCTGGTGACGGTCGGCGGGCTGGTCGTCACGCAGATGGGCGTGCAGGTGGAGGAAGGCGACGCGGTATGCGTGCGCGGCGAGCGCGTGTTCCCGGAGGAGCAAAAGGTATACCTGATGTACCACAAGCCCGCGGGCGAAGTGACGACGGCGCAAGATCCGCAGGGGCGCGCGACGGTGCTCGACCGCTTCCGGGACGTGCCCGTGCGCGTGTACCCCGTCGGGCGGCTGGATTACGACTCCGAGGGCTTGCTGCTGCTGACCAACGACGGCGACCTTGCCGCCAAGCTCACGCACCCCAGCCACATGATCGACAAGAGCTACCTCGCGCGCGTGACGGGCGAGGTCATGCCCGACGCGGTGCGCCAGCTTTGCCAAGGCGTGCTGCTGGACGACCGCAGGACCGCGCCCGCCAAGGCGCGCGTCGTCCGGCGCGAGAAGTTCGCGTCGGTCGTGCTCGTCACGATCCACGAGGGGCGCAACCGGCAGGTGCGGCGCATGCTGGAAGCCGTCGGGCACAAGGTGCTGTCGCTGTGCCGCGTGCGGTTCGGGCCTTTGTCGCTGGGCGAGCTGCCGCGCGGGGAGTACCGCGCGCTGACGGAGGACGAGCTTGCCAAGCTCAAGGCGAGCGCGGAAGGCAAACAGGCGTAACCAAAAGGCTGTCGCGGACGCAAATCCACGGCAGCCGTTTTGATTTTATCGGGAACGTTTCCCTAATCCCTATTTCCTAATCCCTATTCCCTATTTCACCAAATCGCTATACCCGATGCCGAGAATCTCGTTCTGCGTGCGGGCGTTGGTTTTGCCGTCGTACTCGCCGATTTTGTTGATTTGCTCGCCCATGAACAGCATGACCGCCGTCTGCCCGCCGTCGAGGTTGAACGCGACCGAGCAGCCCAAATCGCGGAAGCGTTCGGCAAGCCAGCCGATCGGCACGCCCTCGGACTGCTTGATGCGCGCTTCGACCATCACGCAGAAGTAATGCCCCTTTTCCGCCATCGCGATGCCGATGCGCGGCTGGTCGGTCTTGCCGTAGTTGTACGCCTGCGGGTTGATTTCGCCGTCGCGGATGAGCCACGGCCCGAACGAAAGCACGTCGCGCGCGCCCATTTCGACAAGCTGCTTGCCGGTCATCTGGTCGGCTTGGTTGACGAGCATATCGCCGTCGGGCATGAGGGCGAGCGTATCGAGGTTGGGGTGCTTGGACCAGCTCGCGGGGCGCACCTCGTCATACTTGATCACGCCGTCGCGCACGACGATGCCGATGGTCGTCTTATAATCCGCCGATTCGTCGCGCCGGACGCGGTAGATGTAGTAATCGCCGTTGAGCGCGAAGACCGTTCCGTTCGCGCGCGCGATGACCCCGGGATCGACGACGGAGCGCGGCTTGTCTGCCATGTGCGGAATCATCGAGAAGCCGCCGTCGCGCGAGTAGATCTCGGCTTCATACCAGCGCTCGGGGCGCTTGGGGTCGCTGCCGTCGTAGTAGCGCTTGATTTCCACGCGCAGCGTCTGCGAGGCGTAGAGCCAGTGCCCCGCGTCCTCGTTCCGGTAGACGAACTCCGGCTCGCCGTCTGGCAGGAAGCCGCTTTCGTCCATCTGCGGGAACGCGCCCGCGGGCTTGAATTCGGGGATGGGGATGGGCGTTACGCCCGGGGCGAGCGGCACGGTCACGACCGCGCCGGGCACGGGCGTGATCACGGGCGCGGGCGTTTGCGTCGGCACAGGCGTAGCGCCCGAGGCGATCAATTTGTCGTTCTCGATGTCGGCAAGCGAGCGCAGGATGAACGGGCTTGCCTGCGTGCCGTCGCCGCCCGCGATATCCAGCATGTCCAGCGACACCGTCACGCTCGGGCGCACGCCGATACCGTCGTTGTCCGCCGCCGAATAGCCGAGCTTGCCGTCCGGCATGACGAAGCGCTGCGCCCATTTCTTGTCGGACGGCGTGCGCATCCAGTAGGGGCTGGTGTGCAGCTTACCGTTGCGCTCCTGCTGCACGCCCTTTTCAAGCGCGTGCGCGGAGGCGATCGCGAGGCGCGATTTCTCCGTGCCAAAGCCGATGCCCGCGTCCTTGTATTCGTCCGCCGAGAGCAGCGTCGCCAAATCGCCGTCCGCGCCCGGGAGCAGCGCCTCGCGCTCGCCCGGGGTGAATGCGGTCGCGAGGAAATCGCCGCCCAGCCACGCGCGCAAATCGCTCTCCAGCCAGCCGCGATAATTGTTTTTATCGGCAAAGCACGCGCGCGCGTCGAGCACGGCTTCCGACAGCAGCCACGCGCTGCCCTCGTCCGCCTTGAGCACGCGCCAGACAATGGCTTCGCCCGCCGGGTACTCGCCCAGCGTCACGTACTGATAATCGCCGTCGTACCCCGCAAGTTCGGCGTGCGCCAGCGGGCAAAGCAGCGCGAGCAGCGCCGCGAGGAGCAACAGTTTTTTCATGACACAAACCTCGGTTTCATAAAATCACGGCTTATCATACCACGCGCCGCGCGCGCCGTCACCCATTTTTCTGTCAATTTACAAGTTCGGCGGGCGGCTCTTTGGGGTCTTCCAGCGGCGGCAAATCACTAAGCTCCGCCAGCCCGAAGTGCGAGAGGAACTCATCGGTCGTGCCGTAGAGGATGGGTCTGCCGAGCGCTTCCTTGCGCCCGACCTCGCAAATCAGCCCCTTGTTCATCAGCGATTGCAGCGAATAATCGCACTGCACGCCGCGCACCGCCTCGACCTCCAGCCGCGTCACGGGCTGGCGGTACGCGACGATCGACAGCGTTTCCAGCGCGCTCTGCGAGAGCGATTGCTTCTGTACGGGCTGCAGCAGCTTTTCGATGTACGGCGCAAGCTCGGGGCGCGTGCAAAGCTGGATGTGCTCGCCAAAGCGCTTGAGGCACAGCCCGCGCCCGCCCGCTTCGTATTCCGCCTCCAGCCTGTCCGCCGCCGCGCGCGCCTCGATGGGCGTGATGTCCAGCGCGCGCGCCACGTCGGCAAGCAGCACGGGGCCGCCCGACACGAACAGAATCGCCTCCAACACCTGCGAAAGACTCTGTATCAAGCCCCCTGCGCCTCCCTTTCCTCGCGCGCGGTCAGGATGATTTCGTCGTACACGCCCGATTGCGCGACCAGCACGCGCCCCAGCCGCATCATTTCCAGCAGCGCCAGAAACAGCGCCACGACCTCCTCGCGGCACGGGCGCTTGGAAAACAGCCCGGTGAACGGCACGCGCCCCTTGCGCAGCGCGCGCGTGATCGCGCCCATCGCGCGTGCCACGGTGAACTCATCGCGCAGTATGCGGCGCTCCTCGGGCGTTTTTTCTTCCTCTTTCGGCAGCCGCGCGCACACGCGCGCGAACGCCTCGCACAGCCCCGCGAGCGTCAGCCCCGTCAATTCCAGCGTCGGCGGCGGCAGCGGGTATTCCTCGGGCAGCTTGCGGAACATCAGCATCGACGCTTTCTCGAACCCGCGCATGTCGGAAGCCAGCGCCTTGAAGCGCTGATATTCCTCCAATTGCCGAATCAGCGCCTGCTCGGGGTCTTCCTCCTCGGGCGCGGGCGGGCGCGGCAGCAGCGAGCGCGACTTGATTTCCAGCAGCGTCGCCGCCATGGCGACGAACGCGCTCGCGTCGTCCATGTCCAAATCGGTCGCCTCGCGTACCGACTGCACGTATTGGTCGGTGATTTCCGACACGAAAATGTCGCGGATATCGATTTTCGCCTTGCCCACCAGAAACAGCAGCATGTCCAGCGGGCCTTCGAACTGCGACAGCTTGAACGTCTGCGCCATCAGGAGACACCCAGCAGCGCGAGCACGCCCGACTGCACGAAATCCAGCGCCGCGCCCACCGCGCCCGACAGGATGTTCGTAAAGTACGACACCGCCAGCAGCGCGAGCATGCAGACGCGGAAAACGGTCGGCGACAAACGCAGCTTGCCGCGCAGCAGCACGTCGTTGACGACATGGAAGCCGTCCAGCGGCGGAATCGGCAGGAGGTTGAACAGGCACATGCCGAGGTTGCACAGCGCGAACTGCGAGAAAAAGCGCTGGACGTGCAGGAGCCAAGGTGTCTGCATGTACATGCCGGCATCCAATCCGTACAATTCGCCGCCCTGCGCGTACAGCGCCACAAAGTCCGACGAATAGAGCGTGTTCCAGAAATTGCGCCCGTCAAACGACAGGAAATCCAGCCGCGTCGCCAGCGGATACCCCGACGCAAACAGCTCGGGCTTCCACAGCAGCGACAGCGTGCCGACGCACGCGAGCGTCGCGAGGACAAACAGCACGAAATTGACCGTCACCCCGGCGACGGACACGAGCAAATCGTCGCGCCTGCCGTGCCGGAAATTCGCGGGGTTGACGGGCACGGGCTTGGCGTAGCCAAAGCCCAGCAGGAACATCAGCACCGTGCCGACCGGGTCGAGGTGGCGCAAAGGATTCAGCGACAGCCGCCCCATGACCTTGGCGGTGTTGTCGCCGCACAGGTAGGCGACGTACCCGTGCGCCAGCTCGTGCAGCGTCAGCGCGATAAGCACCGCCGGCGCGCGGTAGAGCATGAACAGAAAAAAGCTTTGCGGATCGCTCTGCAAAAAGTCGAGCATGCCACTCTCCTATTTCACGAATTCGTCATACGCCGCGCGCACGGCGTCGCGCAGCACGGGATAGATGATGAACGCGCGCGTCATTTCGCGCGAACGGTTGGTCAGCGCCACGCACACCGTTTGGTCACTCTCGTCAAAGAACGCGCCGCACAGCATACGCTCCCACGTCCCCTGATGCCCGCCCATTTCGCGCCCCTTGACGGGCGTGCCGTGCAGCGTCTGCACGCTCAAGCCGTAGTCCACTTCGCACGCGACCGAGCCGCGACCAGACTGGTTTTGGCGCATTTCGCGCGCCGTCTCGGGCGCGAGGATGGAAACGCCGCCGTAGCTGCCGTCGCCGCACAGGCAGACGGCGATTTTCGCCAGCCCCTCGGCGTTCATCCAGAGGTTGCCGGCGGTGTTGACGACCAGCTCCTCCGGGCGCGCGGCGGCGTAGGACGGCAAGGTTTCGGTGATGGTTGCAAACAGCGTGCCCTCGGGGAACAAATCGCGGTGGTAGTGCGCCTCGATGCCCAGCGGCGCGAACACATTTTGCGTCATGTACGCGTCCGCCGGCATACCCGAGCCGATTTCGATGAACACGCCGATCAGCGCGCCGCCGAGGTTGGAGTAGTCGTACTCCGCGCCGGGCGCTTTCTTGCCGAACGCCTTTTGCGCGTAGTCGCCCGCGAGCACGTCGCGCAGGTACACCGTTTCGCCGCGCTTGGCGCGCGTGTAGGCGAACGGCTCTTGCAGCCCCGAGGTGTGCGTCAGAATCTGCCGCAGCGTGACGGGCGCGTCCGGAAAGCGCGGGTTGCGTACCGTGAAGCCGAGGTATTCCGAAATGTCCGCGTCCAGATCGAACACGCCGCGTTCCACCAGCTGCATCAGCCCGACGGCGGAGACCATCTTGGTGACCGACGCGAGCCGGAACACCGTGTTTTCCGTCACAGGCTCTTTGCCGCCGCCGACCGCGCGCCCGTACTGCATGACCGTCAGCAGCTCGCCGTCCTTGGCGAACGCTACCTGCGCGCCCGTCGTGTCGTAGCGCTTGAGCGCCGCCGCGATCCCCTCGTGCTCGGCGCGCGCGCCCGCGCACAGCGCCATCAGCACGCATGCCAGCAAACACACCGCCCTGCGCATCGCGCGCCCTCCTTGCAAGCAATTCCGGGGAGTAGTATACCATGTTTCCAAGGAAAAGACAACAAAACAGCGCGCGAGCCGCCGCTTCAACAAACGGTCGATTCGCGCGCCGACAGGCTATCGCGTCAGGCGTGTTCCTTGAAATACTGCGGGTATTGCCTGCGCAAATCGCTTTCATCCACGCGGAAGCCAGAGAGGTGCTTGCGCATCAATTCCGCCGCCAGCGCGCCGTCCCGCGCGCGGACTGCCTCCAGCATGCGCTTATGCTCGGAAACGAACACCGGCTCTTTGACGGTCGCCAGCGCCATGCGGCGCACCCTGTCCATGTGGATCGTCATGCCGACGACAAAGTCGTAGCACTGCATTTTGTTGCCGATGGAAAACAACAGCCGATGAAAGCCGTCGTCCAGCCGCATGAGCGCCTCGCGGTCGCCGTCCTCCAGCGCCCGTTGCTGCTCGAGCACGTTGCCCTCCAGCGCGGCGAGGTCATCCTCCGTCGCGCTTTGGCAGACCAGCCCGATCACCGCGCACTCCAGCGCCTCGCGCATGAAGCGCGCTTCCTCCACCAAGTCGTAGTCGATCAGCGCGACCGCGCTGCCGCGGTGCGGGTGGACCTCCACGATCTTGATTTTGGCAAGCTGCAAAAGCGCCTCGCGCATGGGCGTGCGGGAGAGGTCGAGCGCGGAGGACAGCTCCTTCTCGCTGTACATTTTCCCGGGCTCCATTTCAAGGCTGACGATGTTGTCGCGCAGCACGCGCAGCGAAAAATCGCGCATCGTTTCGCCGGGCAGCGGAGCGAGCAGCCGCATAGCATTCCTCCGTATTCTGCGTTACATGAACAGCCCGGGCAGCCATGTGGAGAGTTCGGGGATGAACGTGATGAACATCAGCGCGGCGATCATGCACAGGTAGAAGGGCATCGTCGCCTTGACGACGCGCTCCATCGGCACTTTGGACACCGCAGAGCCAATGAACAGCACCGAGCCGACCGGCGGCGTCAGAAGACCGATGCCGCAGTTGAGCATGAGCATGATGCCGAACTGGATCTTGTCGATGCCGATGCTCTCGGCGATGGGCAGCAGGATGGGCGTGCAAATCAGGATGATGGGCGCCATGTCCATGATGCAGCCCAAGAACAGCAGGATGATGTTGACCAGCAGCGCCAGCACGATGCGGTTGTCGGAGATGCTCAAGATGAGATCGGCCGCGCGCGCCGGGACGTGCAGGATCGTCAGGCAGTAGCCAAACGCCGCCGACATGGCAATGAGGATCAGCACGATGCTCAACGTATTGATGCAGTTGCCAAGCTCGCGCCACACGCCCTTCCAGTCCAGCCCCTTGTACACGAACACGCTGACCAGCAGCGAGTAGATGACAGCGATGGCGGCGCTCTCGGTGGCGGTGAACACGCCCGCGACCACGCCCACGACCACGATCAGAATCGCGGCGAGCGCCCAGACGGAACGAAGGCATTGCTTGAGGAAGCCACGCAGGCTGAAGGGGTCGCCCTTGGGGTAGCCGCGTTTGATGGAGATGATGTACGCGCCGACCATCAGGCAAAGGCAGAGGATCGCGCCGGGGATGTACCCCGCCATGAACAGCGCGCCCACGCTCACGCCGCCCGCAGAGGTCGCGTACAAGACCATGTTATGGCTCGGCGGCACAAGGATGCCCTCGACCGACGATGTGATCGTCAGCGCCGTGGCGAAGTCGTCGTCGTAGCCCTGCTCGACCATCATCGGGATGACGATAGAGCCCAGCGAGGCGGTATCGGCGGCGGCGGAACCCGAGATGCCGCCGAAGAAATAACTGTCCACGCAGTTGACCATCGCCAGCCCGCCGCGCATCCAACCCACCAGCGAATTAGCGAGCGCGACGAGCTTTTCGGAAATGCCGCCCGAGCCCATCAGCCCGCCCATCGCGATGAAGAAGGGCACAGCCATCAGGCTATAGGACCACATGCCGCGGACGATCTGCATGGAGAGCGTCGTCAGCGGCGTGTCCATCGAGAGCAGGCACAGCACGGTGGAGATTCCCACCGCATAGGCGATGGGAAGCCGCAGCACGATCAGCAGCAGGAAGGAACCCAGCAAAATTACGGTTGACAGCGTTTCGCCGCTCATAACGCGCGCACCTCCTCCGTCTTGATTTCCTGCGCCGGGACGAAGAACGCCTTGATGTGGTTGTAGAGCGACTCGATTTCAAAGACGATCATGCCCGCCCCCGCGATGGGCACAGGCAGGTACATCCACATTTTGCTCAGCGTCGGGATGGATTCGTACTTGCCGAACTTCGCCAGCGGCCCGTTGCACACCTGCCAGCCGTAAATGAGCATCACCACGCCCAGCGCCATCACGAGCAGGTCGGTGATCACGTCGGACGTCATGACGAGCTTCTTAGGCAGGAACTTGTCAAACGCCGTCATGCGGATGTGCGAGTTCGTGCGGATCGCCAGCGCCGCAGACAGCACCGCCAGATACACCATGAACGTCAGCACCATCTGTTCGCCCCACGGCATGGGCGGGAAAATGTAGTTGGGGATGTAGCGCTGCATGACCGTCAGGATCGAAATGAGGATGTCGGCAATCAGCAGCAGCTTGCACAGCACCATAAACAGCTTATCGGTAAAGTCGTATATGGGCTTGATTTTGTCGAGCTTATTGAAGATCTCGGGCACACGCATCAGCTCCTTTGTTTGACTGGAAAAAATAGAAAGGGGAGCGCGGGAGCTTCCTCCCGCACTCCCCCAAAGGACGCGCTTACAGCAAATCGTTTACTGCATATCGACGATTTTCTTGTACAGCTCCGCCTGGTCCGCGGTGTTGGCTTCGATGGTGGTCTTGCAGGCTTCCGCCCACGCCGCCTTGTCGGTCACTTCGATGACGGTCACGCCGTCGGCGATGAGCTTCTCAAGCACTTTGGCTTCTTCACCCGCGGACAGCCCGGCGTTGAATTCCTGCGTCGCTTTGCCGGCTTCCATGATCCAGCCGCGCTGTTCTTCGGTCAGCTTGTTCCAGCCGGTGTCGGTGATGACGAGCTGGATCGCGCCCAGCGTGTGTCCGTCCAGCAGCAGGTAGGGGGCGACTTCGTCAAAGGCGTTGGATTTGTAGTTGGCGATCGGCTGCTCCGCGCCGTCCACGACGCCGGTCTGCAGCGCGGAATAGAGCTCGGTGAAGGAAACGACGGTCGGGTTCGCGCCGAGGTTGGTGACCATGCCGGTCATGACCGGGTCGTCCGACACGCGGATCTTGCGCTCCTTGAGGTCTTCGATGCCCGCGACGGCGTCCTTGAAGAAGAAGTGACGGAAGCCTTCCTCGCCGTAGCAGATGCCGCGCAGCGGCAGCCCGATCTCCTGCGGCTCATTGAGGAATTCCTTCGCCAGATCGCTGTTCGCGAAATTCCAGAAATGCTCGCGGCTCACGAACGTGTAGGGGATGGACAGCAGCTTTGCCTTCTGGCAGCCGTAGGTCGTGAACTGGAACGCCGAGAAGCGCCCGATGTCGACCGTGCCCGTGCCCGAGAGGATGCCGTCGAGCACCTGCGCTTCGGTGCCCAGCACGCCGGAGTGATGGATGTCGATGAGGATGCTGCCGCCCGACAGCTTTTCAACGGTGTCCTTGAAGAACTGCGCGGTCTTGCCGACGATCGTGCCCTCCAGCGGGTTGACTTCGGCGTAGGTCAGCGTCACGGGCTCGGCGGCGAACGCGGACGTCGCGCCCAGCAGCAGCGCCAGCAACAGAACGATGGACAGAATCTTCTTGCTCATGGTATTGCCTCCTAGTAATATTTGGTCAGTCAACGACGTTGACTATTAATATGAAGTATACTGTTTGCGCACGCAATTGTCCAGTAGTATACCAGTAAAATTTGTGCTGTGTTTTTTATATATTTTGCACAATGGAAATCGGCGGCACATTGCGGTATGATAAGGAAAAACAAGCGGGAGGGTGCGGCATGGAGGACGGCGCGCGCGCCTATGTGACGGACGTGTGGGTGGACGGTGCGATCTACCGGCGGTTTTCGGTGTTCGACGCGATCATCAGAACAAAAAAATGGCGCAGACCGGCGCTGTTCGCGGGCATTTTCTGCGCGTTCGCGGTCGCCTGTTTCCTATTAGATACAGCGGAGAATCAGGGCGGTCTGCTGGGCGGCGTGCTGCTGGCGGTGGGGCTTTTCTTTCCCCTCTCCTATTTCGGCATCTATTTCTATAACCTCGAACAGAAAATCAAGAAGCTCCAAATCAAAGGCAAAAAGCGCCGCGCCTACCGCGTGACGCTGTCGGACGCGCCGGACGGCGTCGCCGTCGATACGGGCAAGCAAACGACGCGCGCGCGCTGGAAGGACGTGTACATGGTCTGCCGCCGCCCCAAGGACATCTATCTGTATATCGAGCGCGGCAGGGCGTATATCCTGCCCGCCGAGGTCGCGGGCGAGGCGCTGGACGATATCTGGCAGCTGATGATCGACATGCTGCCAAAGGACAAGCGCGCCGACTGCCGGAAGGGCGCGCAATAGCTCACCCCGCCGGGACGATCGCGCCGCCCTCCGCGTCCACCCGGTACAGCGCGCCGTCCTCGATGCCCTCCGGGAAAAAGGGCGTGTACGCCTCCTGAAAATAATCGTTGGTCTGCGCGAGCAGCACATAGTCATAGCCCGCCGCGACGGCGGCGAACCACGCCTCCGGCGTGATCACCTGCGTCCAGATGTCGCCGTCGTAGAAGGGTTCTTCGCCCACGCTCCACGCGCCCGGGTTGACGACATAGGGCCGCAGCAGGTATTTCATGACCCACTTCATGTAGCCCTCGTCTTCCTGCGCGATGATGTAGACGCGCGCGTCCTCGTCGCCGATTGCCCCGCGGACGGTGTCGCACAGCGCGTCGTAGGGCTCGCGGTCGTACCGCGCGTTCTCGATTAGCTTTCCGCTCGCGTAGTCGCACACGCCGCTCCACGAGGTCAAGAGCAGCACCAGCGCCGCGCAGACCGCGACCGCGCCGTCCCGCGTGCGCCCGTCGGACGGCGGCGAGAGCAGCGTCAGCACGGCGCACAGCCAGAGCGCCGTGTACAGAATCGACATATAGCGCGCCATGCTGGCGAGCATGGTCGCCTCGTATTCGCCAAACTTGAACAGGTAGATCACCAGCAGACCGAACGTATAGACGACCGCCATGGCGCAGCATGCAAACGCGCAGATCGCGCCGCGTCTATCGTCGCCGCCGTCTTTCGCCGCATGCCGCGCGGCATAACAGGCGAAAATCATGAGCAGCCCGATCGCCGCCGCCACGGGGACGACAAGCCCCGTCCCGCCCAATTCGACCGTGCTGTAAAACAACGTGCGGATGAAGTAGGCAAACGTTTCGCCGCGATACGTCGTGTCGCCGCCCGTCAAGACCCGCGCCAGAACGCCGAGGTCGATCGGCTGGTCAAAGAGCGCCGCCGCACCGCTGACGCGGACGTTCACCGTCCATAAGAGCTTTGGCAGCGCGATGGCGGCAGCCGCGAGCCACAGACAGCGAGCGTCCCCAACAAATGACCGCAGCGCGGCAAAGCGCCCCGGCTTTTGCGGCTGGGCGGGCGACTTGCGGAAGTTCGCGACGCCGTATGCCGCGCCGATGAGGACGGCAAAGAGCATGCCCGCGTCCTTGGTAAGCACGAGCATGGCGCATACCAGCAGAATATACAGGTCGGAAAGAACGTCGCGCTCTTTTTGCAGGATCACCGCCGCCATGCCGCACGCCGCGAGCACGCCGACAAAGCTGTCGATGTAGATGTCGGTGAGGATCTGGCGGGAAAACGCGGTCAACGCCAGCGCCAGCAGCGCCGCCTTGGCAACCGCCCGGAACGGATTGCGGAAGCGCTCGCCGGACAGGAAGGGCATAAGCAGCGCCAGCGTGAACGCCTGATACGCGAAGTATAAAAGCCACTCCGTAAATCTGCCCGTTCCCAGTATGTCCGCCAGCGCCTGAAAGAAATACTGGAACAGCGGCATAGCGGGCGGGTAGCTGGCAAACAGCGAATCCGACGCAGGGCTGGTGCTGAGCGCGCCGGTGTAGGTCATGCCCTTGACGACGTCCGCCCAGTGCGAGAACTCGTCCCATTCCACCGCGATGCGACCAACCGTACACAGCATGAGCGCGAAATACCCGGCGGCAAACAGCAGCCCGGCGGGCGTTACAAAAGCGCGCAGCGTTTCGCGCAGACGCTTGCGCCGAGCGCACATGTACGCGCCCGCGCCGCACAGCAGCGCCGCGCCGCACAGCAGCGCGTACACGCCCGCGCGCAGCCAGCCGCACACGCCAAACAGGAGCAGCGTCATGACGATGCCAATACAGCTAACGGGCACGACGCGCTCGTTCCTGCACCCAAACAGCGCGGACGCAAAGAAACAGCCCGATTCTATGACGAGAAACCCGACAAGCACCGCCAGCATGCGCACTCTCTCCTTCTCAAAGCACAAACCGCGACAGCGTCACGCGCCCGCGCGCAATCATTCCTCCACCTTCTCAAAAAACGTATCGGGGCGTTCGGGGTCGAACGCCTCGTTTGCCCACATGACGGTGACAAGGTTCTCGGTGTCGCTCAAATTGACGATGTTGTGCGTATACCCCGGGAGCATGTGCACCGCCTCGATGGCATCGCCCGACACCTCGAAGTTGAGCACCGGATACGGCGCGCCGTGCTCGTCCGCGCCGACTCTGCGCTCCTGAATCAGCGCGCGCCCCGCCACCACGATGAAAAACTCCCATTTGCTGTTATGCCAGTGCTGCC
>CAZEIC010000013.1:0-4938 GCA_964512175.1 uncultured Oscillospiraceae bacterium
TGCTGCCCGCCCGACAGCTCCTTGGGCTTGCGGTTCATCAGCATGTCCACATGCACAAGCTCGGCGATGCGCGTCGCACGCGCGATGCGCTCGGCTTTGGGCACTTTCTTGATTTCCAGCGGAAAGCAGATGTTTTCCATGACCGTCATGTGCGGATAGAGCGCGTAATTCTGGAACACCAGCCCGATGCCGCGCTCCTCGGGCGGCGCTTTCGTCACGTCGGCGTCGTCAAAGAGGATCGTGCCCGCCGTGACCGGAACGATGCCCGCGAGCATGTTGAGGATCGTGCTCTTGCCGCAACCGGACGGCCCCAGCAGCGCCACCAGCTCGCCGTCGTTCAGTTCGGCGGTAAAGCCGTCCACCGCCGTAAAATTGCCGAATTTTTTCGTCAGCCCGTCCATCCGTACACGCATAGGTCTGTTTCCCCCTTGGTGTATGTTAAAATGGCGAAAGGCTGTCACGCTGTCCGAAGACAGCGTGACAGCCTCAGGTTCGGTTACAGATTACTCACCCTTGAGCGCGGAGTTGCACAGCGCGACGCACTCGTCCCACGCGGCGTCGACCGTCACATCGCTGGTGACCGCCTTGATGACGGCGTCACGGATGGCGTTGCGGACGGTGGAAGCGCCCTTGACAGAGGGCAGCGAGCCCGCGATGTCCAGGTGCTCCTGCACGGCGGAGATAGCGTCGACAGCCAGGCTGTCCTGCGCGAGGAACTCGACATACACGGGAACATCGTTCGCATCGGCATACGGCGCGAGCGCGTTGCACGCGACCGCCCAGCCGGCGTTCACTTCGCCCGAAGTGAAGTACTTGATGAACTCATAGGTCGCCTCGGCGCGAACATCGTCGTTATAATAGAAGGCGATGGGACCGCGGTTCCACGACGGATACCAGCTCTCGACCGGCATGGCGTACATACCGAACTCAAACCCGTCGGGCTCGATGTAGGGATAGCCCGCGCAGGAGCCGATGTACGTCGCGCAGAGGCTGCTGTTGAAGTCGGTGGAGAAGTAGTTGCCGGTGGACTGGATGGCGAAGAGACCTTCCTTGGCGTTCTCGACCAGCCACGCGATCTTAGCGCGGACTTCGGGGGTGTCAAAGCCGACCTGCTTGTTTTCCACGTCGATGTAGGTCGCGCCCGCGTCCATGATGAGCATCTGGATCACGTCGGTCAGGCTGTCCATGCCAAGGCCGGCGACCGCTTTCTTTTCCTTGACGACTTTGCACATTTCGACCATCGCTTCCCACGTGGTCGGCACTTCGAGGCCCAGCTCCTTGAGCAGCGTCTCGTTGACGTAGAGGATGGGGCCGGTGGTGTAGGCGGGCAGGTAGTGGATCAGCCCGTCTTCCATGCCGTTGACTTCGGTCATCTGACCTTCGCCCAGCAGCTCGTCAAAGTTCGCGATGCCGATCTCTTCGTCGTAGATGTACTGCGAGAGGTCGGTCAGGTATTTCATTTCATAACGGGCAGCCTCGGAGGCGTAGTTAAAGATGATGTCCGGGCCGACGCCGTTGATGACCGCGCCGTATACGCTGTCCAGAAAGCCGGAATACGGCTGGCTCATCACGACGACCTCGACTGTTTCGCTGGCGGCGTTGAAGTCCTCGGCGGCTTTGACCAGATAGGCTTCCTGATCGTCGGTAAAGGTGTGCCAGATGGTCACGGTGGTTTTGCCGCTTTCCGCCATAGCAAAGCTCGTGAAGCTCATGACCATCACGACGGCCAACAGCATGGCAAGCAGAGAGCGCATTTTCATTCCCAGTTCCCTCCTATTTCTATTCGACGCATCCGAGCGTCTCGTCCGTACATCATTATAGTACAAATTTCGATGCTTGTAAATACGAAAACCGCCCGCGCGCGCGTACAATTTTTAGGCTGATTTTCGGCAGGTTTCAATCCCCGGCAAGCGCGGCGTTCGCCAGCAGCACCGCCTCGTCCCACGCCTCGTCGACCGCCGTATCGCCAAGCGCCGCCTTGATCACGGCATTCTCAATCGCCGCGCGCACCTGCGCCGCGCCCCGGACGGACGGCAGCGTGCCCGCGATGGGCAGGCGCTCTTCCACCGCGCGAACGGCGCGGGTCTGCATGTTTTCGCTTGCCAAAAACGCCTGATACTGTGGCATTTCGCGCGCGTCCGCATACGGCGCGATGGCGCTGCACGCGACCGCCCAGCCCGCGCTCACGTCGGGCGAGAGGAAATAGCGGATGAACGCCCAGCAAGCGTCGGCGCGCGTATCGTCGTTATAGGAAAAGGCGATGGGGCCTCTGTTCCACGAGGGAACCCACGCGCTCGCCGGGACGGGTGCGATATCATATTCGAAGCCGTCGGGCGTGATGTACGGCACATGCGCGCACGAGCCGATGTAGGCGGCGCACAGCCCGGACGAGAAATCGTCCGAGAAGTAATCGGCGGTCGAGCGAAGTAAAAAGCGCCCGGCGCGCGCCTGCTCGCACAGCCACGCGATCCGCTCGCGGACTTCGGGAGTGTCAAAGCCCACGCGCGATTCCTGCACATCGATATAGGAAGCGCCCGCATCAAAAATCAACATCTGCACGAGGTCGGCGAGGCAATCCACCCCCAGCCCGGGCACGCCCTTCTCCGCATAGATCGTCTCGCACACGCTCGCCATGTCGGCAAGCGTTTCGGGCGGCGACAGCGAGAGCTCGTCAAAGAGCGTCTTGTTGTAATACAGCACGGGTCCCGTCGTGTACGCGGGAAGGTAGTGCACAAGTCCGTCCGGCAGGCTCGTAACTTCGCCGAGCTGTCCCTCGCCAAGCCGCGAGAGCAGTTCGGGCTGCTCGGCGTCGATGTACTGCGAGAGATCGAGCAAGCGTTCGGAAGGATAGCGCGCCGCCTCGGAAGCGTAGTGGAAGATGATGTCCGGACCTACGCCGCCCGCCACAGCGCCGTATACGACGTCGGTGAAGTTCGCGCCGGGCTGGCTTTCCACGCGTACCTCGATGTTCGGGTACAGCCGCGAAAAATCCCCGGCGGCGGTTTGCAGGTACGCCTCCTGTTCGTCGGTAAACGTGTGCCAGATGGTCACGACAGCGCCCGTTTCCTCGCGCGCCGCGCATCCGGGCAAAAGCAGCGCCGCGCACAGCAGCAGCGCAAGCAGACCGATCCCCTTATTCCTCATGCCGCGTCCTCCCTCATTCCTGCAAAATATCATGCCCGCCGACTTGCGAAAGCATGCCGCATGCTGGTATAATGCTCCTGAAAACGAAGGGAGGCGAGCGTATGGTCGCGCTTGCATGCGATCACCTTGGGCTGGCGCTCAAGGAGGAGATCGTCGGGGTCTTGAATGAACTGGGGATGGAATACCGCGATTTTGGCACATGCTCCGCCGAGAGCTGCGATTACCCGATCTACGCGCTGCGCGCCGCGAGCGCTGTCGCGTCCGGCGAATGCGAATGCGGCGTGCTGCTGTGCGGCACGGGCGCGGGCATCGGCATGGCGGCGGGCAAGGTGCGCGGCATCCGCTGCGTGATCTGCTCCGAGCCGTACACCGCGCGCTATGCGCGGCTGCACAACGACGCGAACATGCTCGCGATGGGTTCGCGCGTGGTGGGCGGCAAGCTCGCCGCCATGATCGCGCGCGAGTTCTTGACCGCCGCGTTCGAGGGCGGCAGGCACGCGCGGCGCGTCGGTATGATATCGCGCATCGAAAACGGGGAGGCGCTCGAGTAATGGATTTTATGGTAATGGCGTTCAAGCGCGCGTTCATCGAGCGGTTTGCCATCGAAACGGCGGGCGGGTACATGCCCGTAAGCAAAGGAGAATAACGCATGCACATACAAAAGAAGCTGCTGACGGCGCTGGTCGCGCTGGCGCTCATCCTGTCGCCGCTGTGCGCGCTCGCCGCCGAGCCGCGCTTCCAGTTTTCCAGCGATCTATACGTGGGCTTCATCGGGCGCGAGGTCACGCTGACCATCGAGCTAAAAAACCCGTCCTCGCTGTCCGCGAAAACGAGCTTCGACCTGCGCGACGAGGCGGGGAACACCGTCGCTTCCTATGATTTTTCGCGCTCGACGACCAAGCGGCGCATGAAGATCGTGCTGCCCGCGGAGTGGCAGCCGCGGCAGGAGGTCGCGCTGTGGCTGGGCGACACGCGGGTGTCAGAGCCGACGGTCGTCGCGGTGGACGACCTGAACAACAAGGCGCTCAAGAGCGTGCAAGTGGACGATAAGCGCATGTCCATCTCCTTTGACTGCGCCTACGGCGACTGGCAGACGGACAAGATCCTCGACAAGCTCGACGAATACGGCGTGAAGACCACGTTCTTCATGACCGGCGAATGGGCGAAGAACTTTCCCGAGCATGTGCGCGACATCGTCGCGCACGGGCACGAGGTCGCCAACCATTCCTACAACCACCCGCACATGCTGACGCGGACGTACAATTCCATTTCTTGGCAAATCGAGGAGACCAACCGCCTGATATACGAGGCGTGCGGGGTCTATCCCAAGCTGTTCCGCCCGCCCTACGGCGAGTGCAACCACTTCACCCGCGCCATCGCGCGCATGCACGGCTGCGAATTGGTGATGTGGACGATCAGCTCGACCGACTCGCGCTCGGAGACGACCGGCGAAATCATCGTCAAGCGCGTGACGACCAAGGCGACCCCGGGCTGCATCATCCTCATGCACAACGGCGGGCACAACACCATGAAGGCGCTCGACGAGGTGCTCACGTATTACCGCGACAACGGCTTTACGCTGGTGCCCGTTTCAGAATTGATGAACAAGGGCGATTACGGCATCAACGAGGACGGCGTGCAGTACGCAAAATGATGCAATGAAGTCATGACGCGCGCGACCTATCGCGAGCGCGCTCTTTTCTTGCTCGACAGCCCTTCAAACGCCGCGTGCATTTCCTCCATAGCAAAACCGCCGCTTCACACGAAACGGCGGTTTTGCTGGTATCATTACTT
>CAZEIC010000013.1:4948-5409 GCA_964512175.1 uncultured Oscillospiraceae bacterium
GACGTTGACGCGAATCTGCCCGGGGTATTCCAGCTCTTTCTCGATGCGCTTGGCGATTTCCTTCGCCATGATCTTCGTGCCCTCGTCGGAAACGTCGTCGGGCTTGACCATGATGCGCACCTCGCGGCCGGACTGGATGGCGAAGCACTTTTCCACGCCGGTGAACGCATTCGCAATTTCTTCCAGCTTCTCCAGCCGCTTGATGTAGTTCTCCAGCGATTCGCGCCGCGCGCCGGGGCGCGCCGCCGAGATCGCGTCCGCCGCCTGCACGAGCACGGCTTCGACCGTCTGCGGCTCGACGTCGTTATGATGCGCGAGGATGGCGTGAATGACATCGGGCGACTCGTGGTACTTGCGCGCGAGCTCGCCGCCGAGAGACACGTGCGTGCCCTCCTGATCGTGGTCGACCGCCTTGCCGATGTCGTGCAAAAGCCCTGCGCGCTTGGCAAGCTGCACGTCCG
>CAZEIC010000013.1:5419-25728 GCA_964512175.1 uncultured Oscillospiraceae bacterium
GTGCTTGAGCACGTTCTGCCCGTAGCTCGTGCGGTACTTCATGCGCCCCAGCAGCTTGACCAGCTCGTGGTGGATGCCGTGCTGGTTCGTCTCGAACACCGCCTGCTCGCCCGCCTCGCGAATCTGGTTGTCCACGTCCGTGCGCGCCTTTTCGACCATTTCCTCGATGCGCGCGGGGTGGATGCGCCCGTCGGCGATGAGCCGTTCGATGGCGATGCGCGCGACCTCGCGGCGCACCGGGTCAAACGCCGAGATGATGACTGCCTCGGGCGTGTCGTCGATGATGAGGTCAACGCCCGTCGCCGTCTCCAGCGCGCGGATGTTGCGACCTTCGCGCCCGATGATGCGGCCCTTCATGTCGTCATTGGGCAGCGCGATGACCGAAACCGTCGTTTCCGCCACATGGTCGGACGCGCATTTCTGAATCGCCAGCGCGATGATGTTGCGCGCCTTTTTCTCGGCTTCGTCCTTGGCGCGCGCCTCGATGTCGCGCACCAGCGCCGCCGCGTCGTGGAAAGCGTCCTTCTGCACGCGGTCGATAATGACCTGCGTCGCCTCGTCGCGCGTCATGCCGGCGATGCGCTCCAGTTCCGCCGTCTGCTTGCCGTAAAACGCCTGCGCCTCGTCCTCGAGCTTTTGAATCTGCTCCTGCTTTTTGTTCAGCCCGTCCTCGCGCACCTCGAGGTTGTCCATTTTTTTATCGAGCGTTTCCTCGCGCTGAATGACGCGGCGCTCCGAGCGCTGCAGCTCGTTGCGGCGGTTGCGGATTTCTTTGTCCAGCTCCGCCTTGAGCCGGAGCACCTCCTCTTTCGCCTCGAGAATGGTCTCCTTTTTCTTCTCGTCTGCCTTGCGGGTCGCCTCGTCAAGCAGGTTCTTGGCGTACTCCTCGGTGTGCCCGATCTTTTTTTCGATGATGTTCTTTCGATACATAAAGCCGCCGCCAACGCCCGCGACGAGCGCGAGCAGCGCGATACCGATTGCCAGTAAAAGGTCCAAGCCGTCCGTTCCCCCTTTCGTTCTTTCTTTTGTTCTTTCTCATTTTTACCCGTTTTCCAGCAAAAAACCGCGCGGGAAACTCCCGCACGGCAAAGACGCTGCGTTCCGACACAACAGGCAAGCGACGCCCGCGTCCGCGGGCATACAGGAGAGCACAGACATGCGATCGCTCGCTGTATCATGCAAAGCGGGATCCCCCGCCCTCAAACTGCGTGCATGTATCTGAAACAGCATCAGCCCGGAGAAACCGCCGGACATTTTGCCAGTCTAGCGTATTGTACGACAAGACGGGTGGAATGTCAATTCATTTTTGCACTTCCTCTGTACTTCGCAGGGCTATCGCTAACGAAAAGAAAAAATCGCGGTCAGCGATTTTCACAAATTTGTTCAGGGGTATCGGGGGCGAAGCCACCGATTCATTCCGCAGGGGCGGGTTTGCCGCCCCGAGGAGCAGGCGGCAGCCTGCTTCCTTGCGCGATTTCCGCCCGGGAGGCTCCCGCAGGAGCCGAGAGGAAATCGCGAACCGAACAAAGGGGCGTCCCCCGCCCCTTTGTTCGCAGCGTGATTTTCTTGGCAAATGCCAGAAGATGGCGTATAATCGGAAATGAAAACTGGAGGTGTCGGGGATGCGCAGACGGCTTTCCATCTGGCTTCGCGCGGCGGCGGCGCTCGTGACCTTCGCGCTGGGGACGGCGGGGTATCTCAAAGTATTCGACGGCGACTGGGGCGCGGCGATGTACAGCGCCGTCCGCGTGTTCACCGTCAACGTGGACGCAGCCCGGCACGAGATGAACGGGCTGATTCAAGCGTCCATCTGGCTGGGCGTCGCGCTGACGGGGTCTGTACTGTACTCGGCGGGCAGGGCGTTTTTCGACTGGCTCAACGGCCGCGCGCGCGCCGGCCGCAAGGACGCGGTATCGCTGCACGGCGACGCGGCGTGCCTGTCGGCGCTCGCGCGGCAGCTTGGCAAGCGCGCCGTGCTGTCGGACGAATCATGCCTCGCGAAAACGCATGTGCTCGCCTTCGATTCCGACGAGCGCATGCTTGCGTATCTCGGCGCGCACATCGACGCGCTTCGCCGCGCGGACAGGGCGTACCTGTGCGCGCTGCGCATCCCGGCAAGCGGGCTTGGCACGGAGGGATTCATCGTGCGCAACATGACTCAGACCTGCGCGCGGGAATACTGGCGCGCGCACCACCTGTCCTCGGGCGAGCGCGCTATCGCGCTGATCGGCATGGGCGCGTATGGCTCGGCGCTGCTGTATCAGGCGCTGCTCGTCAACGTCTTTGAGCGCGGCGACACCGTTTGCTACCACGTCTTTGGCGACGGCGCGGACTTCCGCGCGCTGCATCCCGGGCTGGACCAGTTTGCCGCCATCAACGCGCAAACGCCCGATCGGGATTCCATATATTTCCATGCCGAGCCTTGGCGCGCGCGGCGGGACGTGCTTGCCGCGTGCGACCGCGTCATCCTCTGCGACGACGAGGGCGAGCGCAACACGCGCGCGCTGTGCGACATTGCGGGCATGCTGACGCGCGGGCGCGTCTACCTGCGCGCGGCGGGCGGCGAAACGCTGCGCGCGCTGCTGCCCGCCAAGGGGCTGGACATCGTGCCGTTCGGCACGGCGGAGGAGCTGTACTCGCCCGAGAATGTGCTGCTCGACAAAATGACCGAGGCGGGACGGCGCATCGACGGGCGCTACATGCGCAACCATGTCTGTCTGGAATGCTGGCAGGATTGCCTGACCTGCGAAAAGCACCGCAAGAGCTGGAACGACATGGACGCGTTCACGCAAAACTCCAACCTCGCGCAGGCGGATCACATGCCCGTCAAGCTACGCATCCTGCTGCGCGACCGCGACCGTATTCTGGACGCGGCGGCGGTCGCGGAAGCCAAGACCGCTTATGAGCGCGAGAAGCGCGGCGCGGACCGCTGCGACAGGCTCAACGCCATCGAGCACGAGCGCTGGATGCGCTACCATTATCTGCACGGTTGGGCATATGCGGACATTGACAATAAGGATACGCAAAAGCGCCTGCATCCCTGCCTGCTGCCCTACGAGCAACTGCCCGAAAGCGACCAGATCAAGGACACCGACGCTTGGGACATGCTCTTCGAGCTGCCGTTTTAGAGCAAGACCAGCAAATCATGCAAAACTACGACGATGCACCGCGCCCCCTTTGTTTGGCAACCCATCAATCAACCGACACCATTTGAAGGATATTGACCATTATCATGTGCATCCGGGAACTCGCAGTAGTAATCAAATTTATCCATTTCATCCAGCTGCACAATACTTTGCAAAGCGCCGGATTGGGCATCAAGATATACGACAATTCCGAAAGGCATTTCTCCATTGTGAAAGAGAGCATAGTTTTCATCGGAACTGCCGTCGATTTTGAAACATACCCGCCAAATAGGAGATGCGTCGTCATAAACACGATAGGATATCGTGTGTTTGTAATGGCTCAGCCAACTGTCCGCCCAACCATAATTTCTTATGGCGTTCTTTGCAAGCGACAAAGCTGCCGACTCATTGATATCGCATGCACGCGGCTCGCCGTATGGGATTTCAAGCAAGCCTCGGAGCACGCTATATCGTGTTCCTGTCATGCCGTCAGCGTTTCTAATGATCATTCCATACCGCTCTGCGAAGCGCGCCATGTTCTCAACCGAAAAGAAATCATTCTGATCGATCTGGATAGCAAGCTCCTCAATAGATAGCATTTCGACGGGTGTTAGCTCTGCGGCAATCTCTGGTGTGCGCATGTAAGACGCATCTTTCACTACCGTGCCATTAGAGCGAACGACAATATAGAAGGAAGCATCGACATCGTTCACCGACTCATACTCTATATCCCATACCTTCATCTTGCTCCCGTCCTTATCCTCAGAAAGCATGTACTGAACATAGCGAGTGTAGGCCAGCGAATCTGCTACATCGGCATGACTATCCATTGTGGCAGCAATGAATTGCGCCGCAATGCTCAAAGCTTCTTGCTCGGTGATTTCATTCCCTGATGGCAGAAAACGAGTACGCTCTTTACGAAGTCCACATGCAACCAGCAATTCGTCATACCATGCTTGGTCTTCTATGCTCCATGCCGCAGGCTGTGGCGATAGTTCGAGTTTAGCAAAAGCACGCATAAGCGCTTCTTTGCTTGTGCCGTTTGTTGATGCAACTTGCTTCCGTATATCGTCATTCAACTCAAGACCGTTTTCTTGGGCGAATTCCATGATGCTATCGATATCTTCAGTTGTCCAGTATTCACTAGCGCTTTCCATTGCCGAAGGTTTCATGACTAGTTCTACAAATTCTTTGGAACTTAGTAAAGATACTGCAAGCGCCGTCACGGCAGCCAGCACCAATACGACCACCAGAACAAAACCAACAGATAGTTTCTTTTTCACTTTCACTTCTCCTTTCGCTTCGACCAGCACTTTCTGAGCCAACCACGGGTCGTCCTTCAAGGCGGAAAAGGTGGCGTCAAGAGCAATCTGTATTTTTTCCCTATCGTTACGGTCATTCACACCGACTCACCCCTTTCCAAACGTGCGCGCAGCTTGTCGCGCGCTCGTTTTAACCTTGCGGACACGGTTGATTGCGGTATTTGTAATGCTTCTGCAATCTCCCTTGTCGTCATGTCTTGATAGTAGTAAAGGAGCGTGGCCTCCTTCAAATGCCGCGGCAGGCGCATGATCTCCAGCGTCAGCTCTGTCTGTTCCTCGTTCTCCATGCCCGCCGCCAGCGGCAAATCTTCCGGCGTGATGCGCCTATCCAGATAGCGATACCACGCGCTGCGGCGAAGATCACGGCAGGTGTTGACAGCGATTCTCATCAGCCATGTTTTTTCGCTGCATTCACTGCGAAATGTAGTCATTGCCTTATACGCTTTCAGAAACGTTTCTTGAACCGCGTCTTGCGCCTGATCTTCATCCCGCAAAATCGCATAACACATTCGACGCAGGGAGGTCTGATACTGCTCAACTAGACGGATCAACTCCTGCTCCATGGCGCTGTCAGGGCCCATGACAACTTCCATCCTCCCGCTCACCTCCTTCAAACCAATAGACGAAGCAAATTCGCTTTTGAACAATGCTCTGCAAAATTATACTTTAAGGTTTCCGCCGTAACGCTTCGTTCTCAAAACTGCTTTTCCTCCTTGTAATAACGGAAGGAGAGCAGTCGGATCATCGGCATCATGAGCACCGGCGGACGAGCTTAGCTGCCGCCATCTGACTTCCAGCACAGCTTGCCGGGGCAGCGGTTTGTGCGGCAATCGATGCTGCACAAGCGCTCGTCCGCCCGAATCTCGTCGCACTTCACGATTGCTATAACCGCCGCCTGCACTTTTCCTGCATTTTACGGGAGCGCCCCTTGCGAAGGGCGCTTTTTGCTCATATACTGACAGCGTACCACCAAATTTCGCTTTACAGGAGTACGCCAGTGCCAAACTTCAAGCTGCCGGACGCGGTGTTCGAGCGCGCCGCCAACCAATTCGGAACGCCTTTTCACCTCTACGACGAGCGCGGCATCAAAGGAACCATTGCCGCGCTGCAAAGCGCCTTTTCATGGTCGCACGAATTCAAGGAGTATTTCGCGGTCAAGGCGCTGCCTAACCCGCGCGTACTGGAAATCTTCCGTGACAACGGCTGCGGGCTGGATTGCTCGTCGCTGTGCGAGCTGCTGCTTGCCAAGGCCATCGGCGTGACGGGCGACAAGCTCATGTTCAGCGCAAACGCCATGCCGCCCGAGGAATTCGCGCTCGCGCGCGAACTGTCCGCGTACGTCAACCTCGACGATATCACAGATATCGACATTCTGCGCGCGCATGGCGGCGTGCCCGAGGAAGTCTGCGTGCGGTATAACCCGGGCGGGGAATTCCACATCGGCAACGCCATCATGGGCGCGCCGGGCGAGTCCAAGTACGGCTGGACGCGGGAGCAGCTCGCGCCCGGGCTGAAAAAGCTGCAAGCGCTCGGCGTTCGGCGCTTCGGGCTGCACGCCTTTCTGTCTTCCAACGCCACCGACCCCGACTATTATCCGCTGCTGGCGAGCATGCTCATGCGCGTGGGCAAAGAGCTGGCATCGGAAACCGGGCTGACGCTCTCCTTCCTCAACCTCTCGGGCGGCGTCGGCATCCCCTACCATCCGGACGAGCCGGAAGCTGATATCGCGCGCATCGGTGCGGGCGTGGAGCAGGCGTACCGCAAGGCGTTCGGCGCGCCGCAAAGCGGCAAGCCCGCCATCAAGGCGGAGCTTGGCAGGTACATGACAGGTCCCCACGGCTGGCTTGCCGCGCGCGCGACGCACCGCAAAAGCATCCATAAGCAGTATATCGGGCTGGACGCATGCGCCGCCGACCTCATGCGCCCCGTGATGTACGGCGCGTACCACCACATCCACGTCTGCGGCAAGCGCGACCTGCCCTGCACCGAAACCTACGACGTGACGGGCGCGCTCTGCGAGAACAACGATAAATTCGCGATCGACCGCGCGCTGCCGCCCGTCGATATCGGCGATCTGCTCGTCATCCACGACACCGGCGCGCACGGGCATTCCATGGGCTATCAATACAACGGACGCCTCAGAAGCAAAGAACTGCTGCTGCGCGAAAACGGCGATATCGAGATGATTCGCCGCGCCGAAACGCCAATGGATTATTTCGCGACGCTGCTGTAGCGCTGATAATCCGTCACCAAACCGCGCACAATGGCATACGGTGTGGAGAGACCATCTGTGAGAAAGGAAGTGCGGAAATGAACTTACTGCTATGGCTGGTGCTGGGCGCTCTCGCGGGCTGGCTGGCGGGCGTCATCGTCAACGGACGCGGCGGAGGCGGCTCGGCGAGCGGCTGGATCGTCAACATCATCATCGGCATCGTGGGCGCGGCGCTCGGCGGCTTCGTGGCGTCGCTGCTGGGGCTTGGCGGCGTAAGCGGCTTCAACCTGTACAGCATCCTAATCGCCGTCGGCGGCGCGTGCTTGCTGCTGCTGATCGTCAACTGGTTCAGGCGAAGGAAATAGCGAAACACAAATAAAACGGACGACGAATGCGCATACTCTCCCCGACAGGGAGGGCATGCGCTTTTGTTGTATATGCAGATCAAGCGGCGCGCGACCATCGCGCCGGGACAGGCGCTGACCGTCGGCGACGTGGCGATCCTCGCGCCCGCGGACGAGCGCGCGGCAAACGCCGTCGTGCCGTGCTCGCGCGAGCTCGGCGTGTGGACCATCGCGGCGGCGGCGGTGGCGCAGGCGATCACGCAGGCATACGGCAAAGACTGGACGCTGCTGGGCGAAAGCACGTGCTATGTGCACGTCGCGCGCGGCGGGAAGCAAGGCGTATCGCGAAATCTCCGCGCGGTTCTGGCGTTCGTTCTGCTCACGGTGGGCGGCGCGCTCGCGCTGACGTGGTTTCACGCCGACGTGAACATGATGGACGCGCAGTACGCGCTCTATGCGCTGCTGACGGGCGCGGAGCCTACAAACAAGTGGCTCGTTGTCGCGCCGTACACGCTGGGCGTGGGGCTGGGCGTGGGCGGATACTACGCGCTCATCGGCAAGCGGCGCGCGGTATCGCCGCTGGACATGAAGCTGTCGGAGTACCGCAGCGCGGCGGAGGAAACCGCCGGGAAAGCGCCGTGATCGCGCTGATATCGGGCGGCGCGGTCGGGCTGTGCCTCGCCTCCTTTCTGACGGTGCTCAAGCTGCCGCAGCGCGCGCGCGACCTGCTGGACGCGGGCGGCATGCGCTCGCTGGGCTGGGCGCTGACGCTGGGCGCGATGCTGGCGGGGCTGGCGCTCGCGCTGCCTGCCAGCCTGCCGATGGCGGGCGTATGGCAAAACATTCCCGGCGTGCTGGCGACGCTGATAGGCGGCGTATTCGTGGGCGCAGTCGCGTCGGCGCTGACCGAGGTGCTCGACGTTGTGCCCATCATGCTCGATCGGCTGGACATCACGCACGACATGCGCATGCCCGCGCTGGCGCTGATGCTCGGCAAAACGCTTGGCGCGCTGATGGCGGGGGTGATGGAGATATGACCGGAAAACAACCGCGCGGGGCGGCGTTCCCGCATCCGCTGATCCTGCTGCCGAGGGCGGGCAGCCGCGAGATCCGGCGCAAGGACGCGCCGCAAACGCCCATTCCGCGCAACGCGGACGGGCACGGGGAGGATGGCAACCAATGGAAAACGTAACCAAGTCAACGCGCGAGCGCTACGCCGCGATGGTCGAGAGGCTCACGCCCAAGTCCAAGCTCGGGCAGGGCTGCCTGCGCGCCTTCTGGGTGGGCGGAGTCATCTGCGTGATCGGGCAGGCGATCACCGATATCGGTACGGAGCTTTTGCTGCTGACGCTCGACCAAGCGATGACGCTGGCGAGCGTGACGCTGATATTCCTGACCGCGCTGCTCACGGGCATCGGCGTGTTCGACCGCGTCGGCAAGTACGCGGGCGCGGGCGCGGTCGTGCCGATCACGGGCTTTGCCAACGCTATGGTGTCGCCCGCGATGGAATACAAGCCCGAGGGCTACGTGCTGGGCGTGGGCGCGAAGCTGATGTCGCTGGCGGGCGCGGTCATCGTCTACGGCGCGAGCTTTTCGGTGCTCGCGGGCGTGCTCTATTACATCTTTAGGTGGTGACGGACATGGCAAAGAGCAGGCTGGGCGCACAAACGCTCGTGTTTTCCAACAAACCCGGAATTGCCGCGCACGCGAGCTGCGTCGGCAAGAAAGAAGGCGAGGGCCCGCTTGGCGCGCAGTTTGACCTGATCGCCAAGGACGCGCTCTTTGGGCAGGACAGCTTCGAGCGCGCGGAGACGATGTTCTACAAGCAGGCGTGCACGCTGTGCATGGAAAAGGCGGGCGTCGACCGCACCGCCGTCGGCGCGCTGCTGGGCGGCGACTTGGAAAACCAGATCATGGCGGCGTCGCTCGCGGCGCGCGAACTGCGGATTCCCTTTCTTGGGCTGTACGGCGCGTGCTCGACGATGGCGGAAAGCCTGCTGCTGGGCGCGGCGCTCGCGGACGGCGGATACCTGCAAAACGCGCTGTGCGCCGCCAGCAGCCATTACGCGACCGCCGAGCGCCAGTACCGCTTTCCGCTGGAATACGCCGCCCAGCGCCCGCCCGCCGCGCAATGGACGGTGACGGGCGCGGGCGCGGCGCTCGTGACGACGGGCAAGCACGCGGCGCGCATCACGCACGGCACGGTCGGGCTGGTCGTCGATTTGGGCGTATCGGACGCGGCGAACATGGGCGCGGCGATGGCGCCCGCCGCCGCCGCGACGCTCAAGGCGCACTTCCGCGACACCGATCGGACGCAAAACGACTACGACCGCGTGATCACGGGCGATCTGGGCGCGGTCGGCAGCGCGCTGCTGCTGGAGCTATGCGAGAAGAACGGCTTCGAACTATCGCGCGATAAACACATGGACTGCGGACTGCTGATATTCTCGCCCGAGCAGGACACGCACGCGGGCGGCTCGGGCTGCGGGTGCTCGGCGTCCGTGCTGTCGGCGTACATATTGCCGCGCGTCGCGTCGGGCGAATGGAAGCGTGTGCTGTTCATGGCGACGGGCGCGCTGCTCTCGCCGACCGCGAACCAGCAGGGCGAGACCATCCCGGGCGTGGCGCACGCGGTCGTCCTCGAGCACGCGGAAGGGTAAGGAGGCAACTATGTTTTTGATGTATATCAAGGCGTTTCTGGTCGGCGGCGCGCTGTGCCTGATAGGCGAGATCCTGCTGCTGAAAACCAAGCTCACGCCCGCGCGCATACTGGTCGCCTACGTGGTCGCAGGCGTGGTGCTCGGCGCGGCGGGCATCTATCCGCCCATCCTGCGCTTTGCGGGCGCGGGCGCGGCGGTGCCGCTGACGGGCTTTGGCAACGCGCTCGCGCAGGGCGCGATTCGCGCGGTGCAGGAAATCGGGCTGCTGGGCGCGCTCACGGGCGGGCTTACCGCGACGGCGGGCGGCATCACCGCCGCCATCTTCTTCGGGCTGATCGCGGCGCTGTGCTTCAAGCCCAAGATCAAGGAATAAGCGACTACTGCGCGTAGAAACGATAGCCTAGCATGCTTGCGTATTCCTCCGCATAACTATTTGGTTTACCATAAATTACAAGCCATGCATCTACATTATCTAGCGCGTTATCAGCAATCCATATCACGCTGTCGGGTACATATAAGGCTTCCAATGAAGAACAATCGGCAAACGCATACTCTCCGATGCTTTCAAGCCCTTCTGGGCAGCATACGCTCTCAATATTCGATGCAGTAAAAACCTGCGATTGTATAATTTTGAGCCCAGCAGGAAGCATGAGTACATTGTTGAATGTGGAAGTGTCAAATAGTACGCTTTCACATTCAACCGTATTAGAACGAATGATATTGCTCGTGCGCCCCGCTTCATCCGTAACAAATAGCTCAACATAGTATTCACCTGCAGTATCAAAAACGTCTTCATGGAACAAAAGCTGGTAGTGTTCATCAGGTGATGTTGAGTAATCAGTGAATAGGTTGTACATATAATCACACATCTCAAATGTCAATGTATATGCCTGTAACCCATCACGGTAAACTGTATAGTGAAATGTTAACACCCCCTCCCCGCCCCAGACTTTTGAATCCATATAAACAGATTGACCAGCAATTAATGGCGCGCCCTCGAAATCCAACTGCAGTTCGCGAATCACAGGCGTAATATCATTTTGAACGGATACAAGACATATTTCACGAGCGGTCACAGTGTCATACACGCTCACAATACCTTCAGTATGTGCGTTAAGCGTTAAAAGACGCGTCGATCTATCATATGAAACGGAAACAACACTGTCATTCGAGGAGCAAACGCTGACGATTGTGTACTCCGCCTCCTCAGGAAGGAACGCCACTGCAACTTGTTTTTGCGAATTGGGTAACATGCAAACAAGACCACGCGGATCGACAAACATATCATAATCACCATAATACGCATCAGAGCTTTCAGCAACAAAACCGTTAATGGTTGAGGTAGTCGTTTTAAAGTCGTTCCATTTCTTATCTGTCGCATAGCTAGTCTGTGTCGAGTTTCCGTATATCCCAATATACGGTTCTGTACAGGTCGTACCATTGATACTGCTAGGCTCGCCTGCATCCCAATTTGAATAAGAAAATCCCTCGCCAGTCACCCACGTCCAGCCGCCATCATAATACCCGCCCAACCAGCAGGTACCGCCGTATGCGGAAACCATATTGTCTACAAGCATCTGCTCATCTGCCGAGGTAATAGTCGCCAGATGCCAGTTTTCGCCTAGGCTTGCAGCAAAATCACTCGCGTCTTGCCACGTTCCCTTCCCTTTATATAATGCGTATTGCCTGCCATCCTCCATCGAGGCAGCATTGAATAAAGTATAGCGACTTTGTGTTGCGTTGGGAATCGTATAGTCTGCGTCGCTAATAATAACCCAGCCATAGAGGTAGTCGGCGGTATGCGCATACGCCCAAACTTCGTCAAATTTGGGCTCAATCGCTGTTTGGCTCAAATCAACATACACGACTTCTCCGCTTTGGATTCGTGCAAGAATATTAGTCGCGTCGTACGCGTCCGCTGCACTCCGTAAATTTATGCCGGACGGGTATACGACTAGGTATTCCGTCCAGATGGTGTTTTCCTCATCATCCCGCACTGTATAATCTCGGTCACTTATAATCGCCCAGCCGTACTGTCCGCTTTCCGTATGCGCATATGCCCAAGTATCTCCAAACTTTGGTTCAACGGCCGTGTTGGACAAATCAACCCAAACATAGGCGTTTTGAGGAATAATCTCAACAATGTTGCCACTATCGTTAGAATCGGCGTATGAACGAATCTTGATACCATTGGAATATACCACTCTATAACGTGTCCAAATGATATCTGCTTCTTGATATGGCATGCACAACGAAGAGTCACCAATCGCAACATAACCAACCACATCTCCAAAGCGCGCTGGCGCCCACAAGTATGGATCCGATTGAATAACGCCCGGAAGATACGCGAAAAAGCGATCATTGGCATACATGACGTCCATAATCGCGGAATCCGTGTTTGGTTGTTGGCGAATGCGCAGCCCATTGGCGTACAGAACAGTATACTCTCTCCAACCGGAATCAGAATCACTTGGAATCACAGTAATTGGGTGCATACTAGTAATTGGAAATATTGCTTGTCCCGAAAGCCCGACGGATACTGTTAGGTAGTACGTACCGAATGGTAGACCGTGATCTACAAGTGTCTGCGTTCCATCAAAATCAAAACAAGTCTCTCGCGATCTGACCTCTGCACTATATTCAGGCGTTGATAATTGCTTGTTCGCATAGATATCAACTTGTAGAATCGCATCTTTCGTCGTTTGCTCATTCCGGAAATCACACTGTACACGCAACGGAATAGCACCGGTATCATCAGTAACATCTGGCAGCATGATCGTATTCACAGTCATTAGCACATTTAAATCAGTAGATTTCATATACGCAATACCATTATGATATGGTATCGCGTACCATGTAACCATGCGTTCATCTAGGTATGAAAAAGAAGATAAAAAGTGCGCCGGCGTCGTTAAATTCACCTGTGTCTTCTCTGCATAAATATCAGGTTTTTCGTAGATATAACCTGATAACAAGGGCGTTACAAGATTATACTGATTCGTACGTTTTAAATGTAAATCTGGCGAGTACTCGGCAACAAAACCGCCAAGAGCATTCAACGGAAAGAAAGCTCTGTGATTCCAGAATCCATCTATAGCAGAAAATGATTTTTTGTTCTCGCTCGAATCAAGTGTAGTCCCATTCAAACAAAGGTACATTTTCTCACCAATAGTATTCTGAGGCGCGCCAGATTCCCATTTGGCATACTCGAATTGTTCGCCTGTCACCCATTCCCAACCGGAAGAACCGTACCTTCCACCAAGCCAACAAAGACGTTTAGATTTGGATACCATCTTTTGTACAATGCTCTGCTCATCCTCGCTTGTAATGGCGGCAAGCGACCAATCCGCGCCCAAGTTGGAAGCATATGTTTTTGCCGTGTTCCAGTCCACATGCCCCGCATACAATCTATATTTATGTCCGTTGTATTCAATTTCATCGAGCAGAAAAATATTGTTATCAGCATCATAGTTTTTTGCGCGGCTGATCGTTACTTGAGTTTTTCGGTTGCGTGCGGAGTAGTCCGTCGTACAGAACTGCATATAGCAGTTTTTGTACTTCTTAGGAGTATTATTACAATCAAATTTCTTGATACCATAATCGTATACTTGAACAGCTATTCCAGAATGATTAGATGCTGCGATAATATCACCAGGTCTAGCATGCTTCATGGTGTCATAATCATAGTATCCATCATAGAAACGATAGTATTCAACATTATCTGTAGATTTCTGCGCAAATAGGTACCAACCAGCAAAGTTTACAAATGCAGCACATGATCTACAGTCTTGCACAACATACTTCCAATTTGGTCTGCAATGAATCATATCAATACTATGAGCGTCGATAGGGAGTATGCTAAAATTTGCTCTGATATAGGTGTTGTTGTTGCAGACGTTGAAGAAACTGCACAAAGAACAACCATGCCCACTTATATAGGACGTCGTACAGGATTTTCCAGTCGTCGTAAAGTAACGCCCTTTGAGAAGCGTCGTCATATTCTGTAGACGGTCAACAATATATGTCTCATGAACCTTTTGGGGTGTCGATGCAAACGCGCCTCTGGCGCATAGAAGAAGCGCGAGAAAAACGACGATAAAGAGTACGCGGTATCGTTTCAATTGTGCTACCTCCAATTTTTCCGCAGATGCCAGTGAGATTAACGGAGTAAGGTTAACCCTCATCAGACCACTTACGCATATTTTAACTCATATAGTAATATTTGTCCAGTACTTGATCAGATATTACATCAAATCATTTGACAGCCGCGCGCGATTTTGTTACAATTGTAAACGACGAATATCGTTCCGCAAATGAAAGCAAAAGGGGTGGGGTCTATGAAGCGCAGGCTGATATCGCTGCTGCTGATCGCGGCGCTCCTCGCGCCCGCGTGCGCGCTTGGCGCTGGCAACCGGCAGTACATCGTTCCCGACAGCAACACGCGCTACCTGACGGCGGAAGAGCTGTGGGAGTGGGATTACGAATCCATCGGGTTCATCTTCAACGAGATCTTCGCCCGCCACGGGTACAACTTCATCGTCGGCGGTCCGTATTACAATTATTTCCAGACGCGCCCGTGGTACGCGCCCAATGCCAACCCCAACAACACCGACGCGTGCTACCCGCGTTTGAATGATATCGAATGGGACAACGAGCGCCTGTGCAAGGACGTGCGCGCCCAGATGCGCGCGCTCGGCACGACGAACCCCAACGGCAAGCATTATCTGGACTACATCGAGAGGGGCGTGTTCGACGTGCTGTCCGGTTTTGTGTACACGCAGGTCAAGGCGGGGCAGAAATGGCCCGTCTATTCCGCGCCCGGCACGTCCTCATGGCGCGGCGCGAACGGCAAGGCCGTCGTCAGCACGAACGGCTCGGTCTACGTCGCGGGCTGGGACGGCGGCTGGCTGCTGTTGATGTACGAGACCAACAACGGCGCGGTGCGCGTGGGCTACGCCAGCGCACAGAGCATGAAAGACCGCGTGACGGCGCCCATGCTGACGTTTGCGTATACGACCGCCGCCTGCACGCGCGCGGTCAGCCTAACGGACGACCCGGCGACCTCGTTCACCGCCGTCCGTACGCTCGCGGCGGGCGAGAAGGTCACGTACCTGACGAGCTTCCAGAACCGCTACACTTGGGCGTATGTCGAAACGACGGTCGACGGCAAAACGGTGCGCGGCTTCATCCCGGCAAACGCGCTCGACTTGGGCATGGGCATGGACGAAAACGAGGACGTGAACTACAAGTAAACAGCAATAAGAACCGGGGCAAACGCGCCCCTCTTTTTCTGTTATTCACCTAGTATTCTCGCCATGTTGTCATAGAAGATCGCGCGGTTGACCTCCTCCGGCAAGCCCAATTCGAGCACGCGCCGCGCTTCCTCGCCCGGCGACCACATCGGGTAGTCGCTGCCGAAGAGCACGCGCGAATACCCGAACGCCTCGATCATGGCAAGCGCTTTTTCCTTGCCGAGAAACGGCAGCGAGGACGAGGTATCGACGTACACATCCTCGCCCGCGAGCGCGCGCAGCGCCTCGTCCCACTCGGTGTATCCGCCCAGATGCGCGCAAATGACGGTCAGGCGCGGGAATTTCTTTTTCAGCGGCGGAATGTGCCGCGGCGACGAAAAATCATAGCGTTTGTCGCCCGTGTGGATGAGCACGGGCAGCCCCATTTCCTGCATGGCGGCGTATGCCGCGTCCATGCGAGGGTCTGTGATTTGAAATTTCTGGAAGTCCGGGTGCAGCTTCACGCCGCGCAAGCCCAGCGCCACCGCGCGCTCCAGCTCCTTGTCGGGGCGCTCAAAGTCCTGATGCAGCGTGGCAAAGCCCGTCAGCCGCCCGTCGCTCTCGCGCACCGTCCGCGCGATAAAATCGTTGACAGACGCGACCTGCCGCGCGGTCGTCGCCACCGAATGCACCAAAAAGCGCGATATGCCATCCGCCGCGCCCTGCGTGAGCAGCGTGTCCGCCGTGCCATCAAAGCGCATGGGGATCTGATAGAAATCACCGATGGTCTGGGACGCGCGCTGCGCGATTTTCGCGGGATAAATGTGCGCGTGACAGTCAAAAATGCGGTCCATGCAATGCCTCCTTGCGCGAAACAGTATACCGCCGATTTGCCCGCAAGTCCAGCATTCGTCTTGTTTTTCTTGCCATCCCGCGCAAATGGCGGTATACTGGACGCAACAAACACAGGAGGGAAACGCTATGCAGACAGCGCTTGCGCTTGCCCGCGAGGCATGCGAGACCATGATGCGCAAATTCGCGCCCGAGGACCTGCCGCCCAAGGGACGGTTTCATTATCATCAGGGCGTGTTCCTGTCGGGCGTGCTGGAAACATGGAAGCTCACGGGCGACAGGCGGTATTTCGAGTACGCCAAGGCGTGGGTCGATTCGCTGATCGACGAAAGCGGCTCGGTGCGCGGTTATCACCGCCGCGAGATGGACGATTTGCAGCCCGGCGTGCTGCTCTATCCCATCCTTGCCGAAACGGGCGACGCGCGCTACCGCAAAGCGCTGGACGAGCTTTGCGGGGCGTTCCGCGAGTACCCGCGCAACAAGCAGGGCGGGCTGTGGCACAAGGAGAACTGCCCCAATCAAATGTGGCTCGACGGGCTGTACATGGGCGGTCCGATCTGCGCGCAGTACGCCAAGCTTACGGGCGACGAATGGTACTATGATCTGGTGGTCGAGCAGGCGCGCATGATGCGCGACAACACGCGCGAGGAGGCGACCGGGCTGTGGAAGCACGCCTATGACGAAGCGCGCGTCATGCCGTGGGCGGACAAGGAAACCGGGCGCTCGCCGGAGTTCTGGGGGCGCTCGATGGGCTGGGTGCCGGTCGGGCTGATGGACGATATCGCGGCGTTCCCCGAGGGCGACGCGCGCGCGGAGACGCTGATCGCGCTGCTGCGCGAGCTGCTGTCGGCGGTCGCGCGGGTTCAGGACGAGGATAGCGGGCTGTGGTATCAGGTGCTTAACAAGGGCGAGCAGCCGGGCAACTGGCTGGAATCCTCGTGCACCTGCCTGTTCGCGAGCGCCATGTTCCGCGGGCATCAGAAAGGCTATCTGAGCGAGGAATACCTGCACGCCGCCCGGCGCGGATTTGCCGGCGTGATAGAGCGACTCGAGCGCGACGAGAACGGCTTGCTGATTGGCAACATCTGCATCGGCACGGGCGTGGGGGATTACGCCTTCTATTGCGCGCGCCCGACCTCTGTCAACGATTTGCACGGCGTGGGCGCGTTCCTGCTCATGTGCGCGGCGGCGTCGCGCTCCGGCATGTAAAATCGGGAAAAAATCCGGTCAAAATCGGCTAAACCCCTTGACAAATGCGCGCGTCTGTGGTATGGTAAGGGCGAGCTAAGGCAAGACCAAATAGGCTTTGAGGGGGCGATTCCAATGTACCATTCTTCGGAGGGTCCACAGGTCGTCGCTTGCTTGTCGCGCCTCGGGTAATTGCCATCCAGCTTTTGAGCGCTTGACGGATGAGACCAGAAGGGTCGCCGTTCACGCTCGCTCCCGAACATGGGTATCGCGGTCTGGCACGCGCGAGGCAAGCATTCCATCCCGGAATATACACGGAGATTAGGGGAAACGCTGTCCGGCGGATGTGTGAAAGGAGCATGTGGTCATTCGCGCCGCATCGGAATCAGGCGGCGCTCCGAAAACTGTCACTGTCAACGGTCTTCCCCGGCACAGAGCCGAGCCATACAAAGGACGGCCACCGTCGCCGGAGTCCCGCCGGAAGCAGCCAGAGCATCACGTATATCACGCATCGGTTTGATATTCGGTCATCAGACAATCGGTATCATGGGAATTCGGACATCGGTCGCGGCATATCGGGGCAGTGGACCCCTCCGGTCGGTCGCAACGCAAGGGAGTCATCCGGGATCAGGGGATACATAGGCAACTGAATAGTAGGTTCTTTGTCGCCGCGCCGGTCAAAGGCGCGGCGATTTTTGCGTCGGGTCATTTCTCCAGCCCGCACGCTTTATAAAGCGCCTGCACGCAGGGCGTTTTGTGCGCGATGTACCCGTCGATATCGTCCGGATACAGCGCCGCGCCTTCCGTTTTTACGCGCCCGTACCACGCGGCGGCGTCGGGATGCGCGCGCAGATAATCGCGGAAGACGATGTGCCGCCGCAATTCCTCCGCGTCCCGCGCGCAGACGTACAGGTGATGCTGCCGCAAATGCTCTTTCCCGGCATACTTGAACGCTTCCCTGCCCGGAATGCCTATGTCGCCCTCGTGCGTATAGCCGATGGCGGCGAGCAGGCGGATGATGTCGGGCAGGTCGTCCCGGCTTGCGATCACCACGTCGATATCAATGATCGGCTTGGCTGCAAGACCGGGCACGGACGTGCTGCCGACATGCTCGATGGCAAGCGCGCGGTCGCCCAGCGCGGGGCATAGCTCCGCGCGGATGCGCTCGAAATCATCCGACCACTGCGGGTCGTAGGCGACCACGCGCACTTGCTTTGTTCTCATTTCGTTTTAGCGCTTTGTGATCCCAAGCGTCGCCGTCTCGCCGTTGATGTCCCATTCCTTGACGAAATCGCCCGTCGCGTCGGAAAGCGTGAGCGTGTCCGCGAGCACGGCGGCGGCGATGTATTCGCGCCCTTTTTCGAGCGCGGCGGCGAGGCGCTCGCCGCACTGAACGGTCACGGCGATGCGGTCGGTCACGTCAAGCCCCGCGTCCTTGCGCATGGTTTGTAGCTTGGAAACCAGCTCGCGCGCGAAGCCTTCGTCAATCAGCGCGGGCGTGAGGTTGGTGTCCAGCGCGACGGTCACGCCGCGCTCCTCCTGCGCCATGAACCCGGGCTTCTGCGCGCTTTCGGCGAGCACGTCGTCCTTGCCGAGCGTCACCTGCGTGCTGTCGATTTCAAAGGAGACCGTCTCGCCGCGCGCGAACGCGTCCATCACGTTGTTTCCGTCCATCGTGAGCAGATGCGCGCCGATTTTGCCGAGCAGCTTGCCGTATTTGGGGCCCAGCGTGCGCATCTGCGGCTTGAGCTTGTAGCCCGTGAACGCGCGCGCGTCCGATACGAATTCTACCTTCTTGACGTTCAGCTCGTCGCGCGCGAGCGCCGCGTATTCCTCGCCGAACGCCGCGCCCTTGACGTACACGCACGCGGCGGGCTGGCGCACTTTCATGTTCGCGAGGTTGCGGCACGCCCTCCCCAGCTGCACGCAGGCAAGCAGCGCGTCCATTTGCTTGTCCATGTCCTCGTCCACGCGGCGTTCGTCGCAGACCGGGAAATCGCACAGGTGCACGCTCTCGGGCGCTGCTTTGTCCACCGTGCGCACGAGGTTTTGGTACATGCTTTCCGCCATGAACGGCGTGAACGGCGCGATCAAGCGGCACAGCGTTTCGAGCACGGTGTACAGCGTGGCGAACGCCGCTTCCTTGTCGCCCTGCATGCCCTTGCCCCAGAAGCGCTCGCGCCCGCGCCGCACGTACCAGTTGGACAGCTCGTCCACGAACGCCGAGATCGCGCGCGCCGACTCGGGGATTTTGTAGGAGGACAGCCCCTCGTCCACCGCCTTGACCGTCGCGTTCAGGCGGCTGAGCACCCATTTGTCCATGAGCGTCAGCGAAACGTTGTCCAGCGGGTGCTTCTTGGGGTCGAAGCCGTCGATGTCGGCATATAAGATGAAGAAAGCGTAGGTGTTCCACAGCGTGCCCATGAATTTGCGCTGGGCGTCGCCGATGGCCTCGGCGTAGAACCGGCTGGGGAGCCACGGCGCCGCGGTGACGTAGAAATACCAGCGGATGGCGTCGGCCCCCTGCTTATCCACGGTGTCAGGGGGTGGAGAGACCGGCTCCGTAGGCTTGGACATTTTGCGCCCGTCCTTGTCCTGCACGTGCCCCAGCACCACGCAGTTCTCAAACGGCGCTTTCCCGAACATCAGCGTGCCGATGGCAAGCAGCGTGTAGAACCACCCGCGCGTCTGGTCGACCGCCTCGGAGATAAAGTTCGCCGGGAACGTCGCTTCAAATTCTTCCTTGTGCTCGAAGGGGTAGTGCCACTGCGCAAACGGCATGCTGCCCGCGTCGTACCAGCAGTCGATGACCTCGGGCGTGCGCCGCATTTCCTTTCCGCATTCCGGGCAAACCAGCGTCACCTCGTCGATGTACGGGCGGTGCAGCTCTTTCAGCCCGTCGATGGGATGCGCGCTCATGCGCGCCAGCTCCTCTTTCGAACCGACGGCGTGCATGTGTCCGCACTCGCAGACCCAGATGGGCAGCGGCGTGCCAGTAGCGTTCGCGCGAGAGCGCCCAATCGACGACGTTCTCCACGAAGTTGCCCATGCGCCCGTCCTTGATGTTGTCGGGGTACCAGTTCACGCCGCGGTTGTTGGCGACCAGCTCGTCCCGCACCTGCGTCATGCGGATGAACCAGCCCGCGCGCGCGTAGTAGAGGATGGGCGTGTCGCAGCGCCAGCAGAAGGGGTATTCGTGCGTGTAGAGCGCTTTCCTGAATAGCAACCCGCGGTCGCGCAAATCGCAGAGGATGGTATCGTCCGCGTCCTTGACGAACACGCCCGCCCACGGCGTATCGCTTGTGAACTTGCCCTGCGTGTCCACGACCTGCACAAACGGCAGCCCGTTTACGCGCCCGACGCGCGCGTCGTCCT
>CAZEIC010000013.1:25738-42130 GCA_964512175.1 uncultured Oscillospiraceae bacterium
CGCCGAACGCCGGCGCGATGTGTACAACGCCCGTGCCGTCCGTCAGCGTCACGTAATCGTCGCAGACGACGTACCACGCCTTTTCCTTGGGCGAGGCGACGCGGTATAAAGGCTCGTACTCCGTGCCCGCGAGCTGCGCGCCCTTGAACACCTTCGTGATTGCCAGCGCTTTCTGGTCGTCGTCCGAAAACACGGCGGGGATGAGCGCCTTTGCGAGGATGTACGTCACGTCGCCCAGCGCTACCTCGCAATAGTCCTCGTGCGCGTTGACGCACAGCGCGACGTTGGAAGGCAGCGTCCAGGGCGTGGTCGTCCACGCGAGGATGTAGCACAGCGGGCGGTCCTTGACCGGGAACTTGGCGTATGCCGAATACTCGGTCACTTCCTTGTAGCCCTGCGCGACCTCGTGCGAGGACAGCGCCGTGCCGCAGCGCGGGCAGTAGGGCACGACCTTGTGCCCCTTGTAAATCAGCCCGCGGTCGAAAATGTTCTTTAAGCTCCACCAGACCGACTCGATGTATTCGTCATGGTAGGTAACGTAGGGGTGCTCCATGTCCGCCCAGTAGGCGACGCGCTTGGACATGTCTTCCCACTCGTGCAGGTAGCGCCAGACCGACTGCTTGCACTCGTTGATGAACGGCTCGATGCCGAATTTTTCGATTTGCGGCTTGCCGTCCAGCCCGAGCCGCTTCTCGACTTCCAATTCGACCGGCAGCCCGTGCGTATCCCACCCGGCGACGCGCAGCACGCTCTTGCCCTTCATCGTCTGGTAGCGCGGGATCAAGTCTTTGATGGCGCGCGTCGAAACGTGCCCGATGTGCGGCAAGCCGTTGGAGGTCGGCGGACCGTCGTAAAAGGTGAACTTCTCGCGCCCGTCGCGGTGATGGAAGCTCTTTTCCATCACGCCGTATTCCTGCCAAAACGCCGCGACCTCGCGCTCGCGCTCTGCGAATTTCTGGTCTGTCGGGACTTTCTGATACATGCTTCTCTCTCCTCGCTCGCTTCCCGCCTACAAAAAAACCGCCCCGTGATTGGGACGGACAATGCCGCGGTACCACCCAAATTGACGCTCGCGCGTCCGCTTTGCCGCCCTGTATCGGGAGCGCCCGCCCAGCCTTCGCCGGGATGCTCCGGGGTGATCCGAGCGTTCGCGCCCCGCCGGGCTCGCACCCTCCCCGGCTCGCTTTCGGACGTTTGGAAGCTCCGTCCCCATCCTTGCATGCGTCAGTATAGCGCAGGAAACGGGATTTGTAAAGGGGGAAATGCGGGGACGAGGGAGTAGGGATTAGGGATTAGGGATTAGGGAATAGGGGGCGTAGGGGCGGGGCTTTCAATTCGCGACCTCTAATCCCTCGTAACCCCTAATCCCTATTCCCTATTGCCTATTCCCTTCCCGTCGCCCTTTACGTCCTTTCCGTCACGACCCAGCCGTCGCCGTCGCTTTGCGCGTCCACCACCAGCGTGTCGCCGGGCATGGCGCGCCCCGCGATGATCGCGCGGGCGACGAGCGTTTCGATTTTGCCCTGCAAAAGCCGCTTCATCGGGCGCGCGCCGTATTGCGGGTCGTACCCCTGCGCGACGATGCGCGACATGGCGCTGTCGGTCAGCTCGAGGGACAGCCTGCGGTCTTCAAGCCGCTTTTCCAGCCGTTTGAGCAGCAAGCCCGCGATGCTCGCGACCTGCGCGCGCGACAGCGGCGTGAACAGCACGGTGTCGTCAATGCGGTTGAGGAATTCGGGGCGGAACGCCGCTTTGAGCTGCATCTGCACCGCGTTCCGCGCGCCTTCGGACAGCTCGCCGTCCTCCGAAATGCCCGCGAGGATGTCCTGACTGCCGAGGTTGGAGGTCATGATGAGGATGGTGTTCTTGAAGTCGACTGTGCGCCCTTGGCTGTCGGTCACACGGCCGTCGTCGAGGATTTGCAGCAGCACGTTGAACACGTCGGGGTGGGCCTTCTCGATCTCGTCAAAGAGCACCACGGAGTACGGCTTGCGGCGCACGGCCTCGGTCAGCTGCCCGCCCTCCTCGTAGCCCACGTAGCCCGGAGGCGCTCCGATGAGGCGGCTGACGGAGAACTTCTCCATGTACTCCGACATGTCGATGCGAATCAGGCTCTTTTCGTCGTCAAACAGCGCCTCGGCAAGCGCCTTGCAAAGCTCGGTCTTGCCAACGCCCGTAGGACCGAGGAACAGGAAGCTGCCGATGGGGCGGTTTTCGTCGGAAATGCCCGCGCGGCTGCGCAGGATCGCCTCCGACACGCTTTCCACCGCCTCGTCCTGCCCGATGACGCGCGCGTGCAGCTCGTCCGGCAGGCGCAGCAGCTTTTCACGCTCGCGCTCGACGAGCTTTTGCACCGGGATGCCCGTCCACCGAGCGACGATGCGCGCGATTTCGTCCTCCGTCACGCGGTCGCGCAGGATGCCCTTGCGCTCCGAGATGGCGCTTTCCGCCTGCGCAAGTGCCGCTTGCAGGCGCGGAAGCTCGCCGTATTTGAGCTCGGCGGCGCGCGACAGGTCGTACTTGCGCTCGGCGTCGGCGATCTGCGCGTTGACGTTCTCCAAGTCCTCGCGCAATTTCTGAACCCCGCCGATGGCGTTCTTTTCGTTCTCCCATTTGGACTTCATCTCGGCGAATTCTTCGCGCATGGCGGCAAGCTCGCGCGTGAGCGTGTCCAAGCGCTCTTTCGAAAGCGCGTCCGTCTCCTTTTTGAGCGCCGCTTCCTCGATTTCGTGCTGCATGATGCGGCGCGAGAGCGCGTCCAGCTCCGACGGCATGGAGTCCATCTCGGTGCGCACCATCGCGCACGCCTCGTCCACGAGGTCGATCGCCTTGTCGGGCAGGAAGCGGTCGGAGATGTAGCGGCTCGAGAGCGTCGCGGCGGCAATCAACGCGCCGTCCTGAATCTTCACGCCGTGGAACACCTCGTAGCGCTCCTTCAGACCGCGCAGGATGGAAATCGCGTCCTCGACGCTCGGCTCTTGCACGAGCACCGGCTGAAAACGCCGTTCGAGCGCCGCGTCTTTTTCCACATATTTCCTGTACTCCGAGAGCGTCGTCGCGCCGATGCAGTGCAGTTCGCCGCGCGCGAGCATGGGCTTGAGCAGGTTGCCCGCGTCCATGCTGCCCTCGGTCTTGCCTGCGCCGACGATCAGGTGCATTTCGTCGATGAACAGCAGGATATTGCCCTCGCTCTTTTTGATCTCGGCAAGCACGGCCTTGAGCCGTTCTTCAAACTCGCCGCGAAACTTCGCGCCGGCGATCAGCGCGCCCATGTCGAGCGAGAAAATCGTGCGCCCGAGCAAGCCCTCGGGCACGTCGCCGCGCACGATGCGCAGCGCCAGCCCTTCGGCGATGGCGGTCTTGCCAACGCCCGGTTCGCCGATAAGCACGGGGTTGTTCTTGGTTTTGCGGCTCAAAATGCGGATAACGTTACGGATTTCCTCGTCGCGCCCGATGACCGGGTCGAGCTTTTGCTTGCGCGCCAGCTCGGTCAAGTCCGTTCCGTACTTCTTGAGCGCGTCGTAGCTGTCCTCTGGGTTGTCCGACGATACGCGCGTCGCGCCGCGCACGGAAGAAAGCGCCGTCAGGAAGCCGTCGCGGTCGATGTGGTAGCGCGACAGCAGCTCGCGCGTCTGCCTGTCCGCCGCCGAAATGAGCGACAGGAATAGGTGCTCGACCGAGATGTACTCGTCCTTCATGCGCGCCGCTTCGCTCGCCGCCTCGCGCAGCGCCTTGTCCATGTCGGCGGAGACGTAGGTCTTGCCCTGCTCGCGCGCGATGCCCTGCACGCGCGGCAGCTTCTCGACCGCAGAAAGCGCGTCGCGGGCAATCGCCTCCGCGTCCTTCCCCATTTTTTCCAGTAATTGGGGAATTAGCCCGCCCTCGGCGCTCGTGAGCGCGCGCAGAAGGTGCGCCTGTTCCAGCGTTTGGTTGCTATATTCCGCCGCCAACGCCTGCGCGGCGTTGATGACTTCGATGCTCTTTTGTGTGTATTGATTGCCGTTCATATAAAAACCCTCCCGGTGGATGATGGCGGTCAAGAAGACTGACTTTCTTTGACCTATAACATCATACCGCGCCCGGGAGCGTTTGTCAAGCACAAAGTTTGCAATATTTTGTCAGCGCCAGAGCGTCAAATCGTTCATTTCGGGCTTGAACCCCGCCGCGAGCAGCGCGGGGCGCAGCGCTTCGGGGTATTCGCGCAGGGTGATGCGCTGGAGGGTCGGATAGACGCGCTTTTGCAGGAAATCGCGCGCGAGCGCCGGTATGGCGCGGTCGTCGCGGGCGCGCAGCTTCGCGCCCTGCTGTTCGAGCACCGCCGCGACCTCGCCGCTTTCGAGCGCCACGAGCGTGCCCGGGACGCGCAGGAAGCCGTGCGGATTGGGGAGGTACGCGCCGTATGCCTGCATGGGGTCGCACGCGGGCAGCCAGATGGGCTCGCCGTCCTGCGAGAGCAGCGCCGCCTGCACGCGCGCGTGCTCCGATTCCAAGATGAACTGCGCGCCCGACGAGAACCCGCGCACGAAATACCCGCGCTGCGCGCGGCCTTCGTATTCCCACGCGCGCAGGATGGACAGCGCTTCTGCCCACGGCAGCCCTTCGCACGTTTCGCGCGTCACGATGTCATAGCGCGCGAACGCCCGCAGCAGCTTTTCCTCGGGCGACGGCGCGAGCAGCGGTCTTGCCGCCTCCCAGCGCCCCGCGCTTTGCACGGCGACCTTGGCGCGCGCCGTCCTGCGCGCGGTCGGCTCGTCGCCCGAGAGCAAATGCCGCACCGGGGCGAGGCTGTCCGCGTGCAACAGCCCCTTTTGACACAGCGACAGCAGCGCGGGCAGCACGGGCCGCCCTGCGAGCGCGGGGGACAGCGCGCTGGCGAAACTCGCGCCGCGCGCGCGCAGCAGCGACAGCACGGCTTGTTCGTCCTCGGTCAGCCCGTCCGCCGGCAGCTCGCGCGTCATGTCGATTGCCGCCGGGTCGTGGAAGGAAAGCTGCTGCTTGCCGTCCTGCGTTTCCAGCCGGAACATGATTTCGCCCTGCGCCAGCAGCGCGTCCAGCATGGCGGGGCGGTAATTGGGCGCGCGCAGCGGCAGCAAGGCGCTTTCCCACACGGCGGGCGCAAGCGGCAGCCCGAGCAGCGCGCGCATGCCGCGCGAAAGCTGCTCCTGCGCGCTGCCCGTGAAGCGCGTTTTGCGCGCAAGCAGCGCGGCATAGCGCTCGGGCGCGAAGGTCTGCGCCTGCGCGCGGCGGTTTTGCAGCGTGCGCGCCTGCGCGCGGCGGTAATTGTCTTTGTGGTGGTATTCGCCGTCGTCCAGCATGGCGTCTCCGCGCTTTTCGAGCGCCGAAAGCGCCGCCTGACACGCTCTTTCTTGCAGGAAATAGCGCTCCGAAAGCGTGCCCGCGTCCTGCGCGCCTCGATAGCGCAGGCAGCGCCGGACGAGCCTCTCCAGCGCGTCCGTATTGCCCTGCGCGAGCGCTTTTTCATACTGCGGCGCGTCCTCGGCGGCGATCCACAGCCCCGGCTCGATGTACAAGCACCGTCCGGCGTTTGCCAGCTCCTCCAGCCACGCAAGCGGCGCGTCGATTTCGCCAAAGCGGATATCGCCCTCCTGTAAGAGCAGCGCGTGCAGGCGTTCAGCACTCGCAGGCGCTTTGCTCTGCGGGCGCTTTTGCAGCTCCTCGCGCTCGGGCGCGAGCGTCATTTCCGCATCGCGCGCGGCGACATGCGCCGCCTTGGGGACGGGGAAATATTCGTACATCATCGTCCCCTCGACCTGCCGCCTGAGCGGCAGCGACATGGGCGAGGGCGTATCGGCATGCAGCTCGTGTACGCGCACCACGCCCGCGCGGATATCGCGCAGCAGCGCTGCCAGCGCCGGGATGTCCATTTCATCTTCCAAGCACTCGCGCAGTGATTCGCGCATCAGCGGGTGCGACAGATCGCCCGCCGCCGTCGAAAGCCCCTCCGCGCCGCGCAGCCTTTGTACCCACAGCGGCTGGCGCTTGCCCGTCCGCGCGCCCATCATCAGCGCGCGCGCGGCGTTGTAGCGGAAGATCATGGTAAACAGCGAGGTCGCGGGCATCATGGCGCGCAGCAGCGCTTCCGCGTTTTCCGGGTCGAGCCGGTACAGCAGCCCCTCGGGCAGCTCGCGCGCGCCCATGAGGTACAACAGGCAGCCGTCGTCGTCCTCGAAGCCGCGCACGTCCAGCCCTGTGACCGCCGTCGCCTCGCGCTGCAAAAGCAGCCCGAGCGGGTAGTTCACGCGCTTGCCGAACACCGAGTGCGCCATCAGCTGATGCTCGCCCGCGTCGTCCTTGAAATGCTCCAGTATGATCGTCTTGTCATCCGGCAGACAGCCCGTGATCTCCATCTGCCGCTTGATGTGCCCGCCCGCCGCGCGCGCGCTTTCCTTGTCCAGCCCGAGCGCCATGAGCGCCGCCTCGCGCCTGTCGCCCGCGTCGGCGAGCGCGCGCAGGCTTTTGCCAAACAGCACGCCCGTTTCAAACGCGCGCCCCGCCATGTCGCCCTTCCAAAAGGGCGTTTGCGCGCCCGTCGGCGGCGCTTGCACCACCACCACGCGGTCGCGCGAGATCTGCGTGATGCGCCACGCGTACGCGCCCAGCATGAACGTGTCGCCCAGCCGCGCCTCGAAGACGTATTCTTCGTCCAGCTCGCCAAGGCGCGTGCCGTCCGCGAGCGTCACGTGATACCAGCCCCGGTCGGGAATCGTCCCGCCCGAGGACACCGCGAGCATGCGGCTGTAGGTATCGCCCGACACCTTGCCGTGGATGCGGTCGTACAGCACGCGCGCGCGCGCGGGCTTATCTAGGTCGCGCTCCCAGTCGCCCGCGAGCATGCGCAGCACGCTCTCGATATCTTCCTGCGTGACGTTCCTGAACGGGTACGCCGCGCGCGCGACGGCAAGCGCTTCGGTCACGTCGTAATCCCGCGCCGCCGCCATGCTCGTCAGGTGCTGCGCGAGCACGTCCAGACACATCTCCGGCGGGTGCGCTTTCTCGATCGCGCCCTGCCGCGCCGCCTGCGCGGTCAGCGCGCAGTACATCGCGTCCGACGGCGTTTTGGGGTAGACGATCATCAGGCTTTCGCGCCTGGGGTTATGCCCCGCGCGCCCGAGGCGCTGCAGCGCGCCGGAAATCGTGCGCGGACAGCCGACTTGAATTACAAGGTCGATATCGCCCACGTCGATGCCCAGCTCCATCGAGGACGTGGCGCAGAGCAGCCGCAGTTTGCCCGAGCGTAAATCGTGCTCCGCCTCCATGCGCTGCTCTTTGGACACGCACCCGTGGTGCGTGCGCGCGAACCCCGGCTCGAGTAGGTTGATGGCATACGCCAGCTTCTCCGCCTGCGCGCGCCCCTCCAGAAAGCAGAGCACGGCGCGCCGCCCTTCGCAGTTTGCGTACACCGCGCGCGCGATCTCCGGCCAGATGGACTTTTCCGGCAGCACGCGCATGTCGCCCGCTGCGCTTTCCACCGAAATGCGCATGTCCTTGCGCATGGCGGGCGCGATGATGGCGACGTCGGAATCGGGCGCGAGGCATTGCGCCGCCAGCGAAAGCGGCTGCACCGTCGCCGACAGCCCGATGCGCTGCAATTTGCGCCCGCACAGCGCGTCGAGCCGCGCGAGCGACAAAAACAAGTGCGTGCCGCGCTTGGTCGAAAGCACGGCGTGCAGTTCGTCCACGATGACCGCGCGCGCCGTCGCGAGCATGTTGCGCCCGCCCTTGCCGGTCAGCAGCAAAAAGAGCGATTCGGGCGTGGTGATGAGGATGTGCGGCGGGCGCTTGAGCATCGCCTGCCTGTCCTTGTTTTCCGTGTCGCCCGTGCGAATGGCGACGCGCACGGTGTTCTCGCAATCCAGCCCGCGCAGCGGTCTGCGCAGGTTTTCGCGGATGTCGTTGCCCAGCGCCTTTAATGGCGATATGTAGATTACATACAATTCGTCGCGCAATTCGCCCGCGTCCGCGCGCGTTTTGAGGTCGTCGATGAACGAGAGAAACGCCGCCAGCGTCTTGCCCGAGCCGGTCGGCGCGCTGATGAGTACGTCCCTGCCCGAGCGAATGGCGGGCCAGCCCGCCTGCTGCACGGGCGTGGGCTGACCGACCTCGCGGTAAAACCATTCCAATGCTTTATTCATGGACTCTCACCCAATGATGCCCCTTGATGCGCGCGGGCAGCACCAGCGCGCGCACCGCCCATTCCAGCGCCGTGCCCAGCCACACGCCCGGCACGCCCAGCCCCAAGGGGATCGCCAGCACATACCCCGCGCCTACGTGGCAGATCCACATGGCGAGCAGCGATACCACCGTGGTATATTTTGCGTCGCCGCAGGCGCGGAGCGCGGCGGGCGTGACATACGCGTCGCACCATAAAAGCGGCATCGGCAGCGCCGTGATGAGAAGCGCCTGCCAGATGATGGGCGTCGCCTCGGCGGTTGGCGAATAGAGCAGCATCAGAAGCGGCGTCAGCGGGAGCAACAGCACGACCGTAACGAGCATCACCAGCCGCCCGACCTTGACGAACGCCGCGCAATACCGCCGTACCAGCGCAATGTTCCGCGCGCCGTACGCCTGCCCGCAGACGGTCGTCGTCAGGCTGGTGAGCGAATAGGCGGTCGCGTAATACAGGCTGGTCAGCGAGGTCGCCACGCCGTGCGCGGCTAGGTCGGTCGTGGTGAGCGTGGCGAGGTACACCTGCGCAATCAGCGCGCCCGCCTGAAAAAGCAGCTGTTCTGCGGCGAACGGCACGCCCAGATTCATGATGCGCGAAACGATGTCCTTGGTAAAGCGCGTCACGTCGGCAAAGCGGATGCCCGTGACGTTGCGCACCTTGAACATCCAAACCCACGCCAGCGCCGCGCCGATCACGCGCGCCACCAGAAACGCCAGCCCCGCGCCCGTCACGCCCATCTTCAGCACGCCCACGAACAGCACGCTGCAAATCAGATACGCCGTGTTGATGACGACGCTCATGAGCAGGCTGGACTTGGTTTCGCCGATGCTGCGGTAGGTGTTGAAGATGGCAAAATACACGGCGTAGGGGAGATAGGACAGGCTGTAGACCTGCAGGTAGTGGATGGCGTACTCGATGAGCACGGGCTCCGCCTTGGGGTAGATGGTGCGCACCACGCCGTCCGCCATGCCGATGAAGATCACGTCCATCACGAGCGCCGCCGCCGCGCACAACCCGATGGTCTGCCCCGCCGCCTTGCGCACCGAGAGCGCGTCGCCCGCGCCCTTGAGCTGCGCGACGACGATCGCGCCGCCCGTCCCCAGCGCGGTGAACAGCCCCGACACGATATACCCCAGCGAGCCGACCAGGCTGACCGCTGCCATCGCCTGCTCGCCGGAGGAGGACACCATGGCGACCGAGAGCATGCCGATGATGAAGATGAACAGCTGATCGACCACCAGCGGCACGAACATGTCCTTGATCGCCTTGTAGGTGAACTGTTCGGAACTGAGCGTGCTCTCCAGCCACCGCGCGAGCTTTTTCATTAGAACGCCTCCGCATTGCCTGCTTGTCGCCCTATGGTAACAGGAAACATGCGTTCTGTCAATCGCCCATTATCGACGGAAATCGGGTTGTAATGTATCGCTTGGTATGGTATACTGACGGCGTATTTTTCAAGCAATCGGGAGGCGCGCATGGAACAGAGGACGGGCTATGTTTCGCCGTTTTCGCAGCGGTATGCGAGCAAGGAAATGCAGCGGCTTTTCTCCGAGCAGCATAAGTTTACGACGTGGCGCAGGCTGTGGACGCTGCTGGCGGACTGCGAACGCAAGCTGGGCTTGCCTGTGTCGCAAAAGCAGGTGGACGAGCTGCGCGCGCACATCGAGGATGTGGATTTCGAGCGCGCCGCCGCCTATGAAAAGGACTTGCGGCACGACGTGATGGCGCATGTGCACGCCTACGGAGACCAGTGCCCCGGCGCGCGCGCGATCATCCATCTGGGCGCGACCTCGTGTTACGTCGGCGACAATACCGACATTCTGATTCTGCGCGACGCGCTTTTGCTCATCCGCGCGCGGCTGTGTCAGGTCGGGCGCGCGCTGGCTGCGTTTGCGCGCGAGAACGCCGCGCTGCCGACGCTCGCGTTCACGCATTTTCAGGCGGCGCAGCCCACGACCGTCGGCAAGCGCGCCACGCTCTGGCTCAAGGACGTGCTCTCGGACATCGACGAGGTCGGTTATGTGCTGTCCGCGCTCGAGCCGCTTGGCTCCAAGGGCACGACGGGCACGCAGGCGAGCTTCCTCGCGCTCTTTGACGGCGATTACGAGAAGGTCAAGGCGCTGGATAGCATGATTGCCGAGGGCATGGGCTTCCGCCGCGCCACGCCCGTGTCCGGGCAGACGTATTCGCGCAAGGTCGACAGCCGCGCGCTGAACGTCCTGTCGCAAATCGCGCAGACAGCGCACAAATTCTCCAACGACATCCGCCTGCTGGCGCACATGAAGGAGATCGAGGAGCCGTTTGAAACGAAGCAAATCGGCTCGTCGGCTATGGCGTACAAGCGTAACCCCATGCGCACCGAGCGCATGGCGGCGCTTGCGCGGTTCATCATTACGGGCGCGCAAAACGCCTCGCTGACCGCCGCCGAGCAGTGGCTCGAGCGCACGCTGGACGACAGCGCCAACCGCCGCCTCGCTCTTGCCGAGGGCTTTCTCGCGTGCGACGGGCTGCTGACGCTCTTCCTCAACGTCGCGCAGGGCTTGGTCGTGTACCCGCAAATGATGGACAGGCATTTGCGCGAGGAGCTTCCGTTCATGGCGACAGAGAATATTTTAATGGAAGAAGTCAAGCGCGGCGGCGACCGACAGACGCTGCACGAGCGTATCCGCGTGCATTCGATGGCGGCGGGCGCGCGCGTGAAGATGGAGGGCGCGGCGTGCGATTTGCTTGCGCGCATCGCGGACGACCCCACGTTCTCCCAGACGCTGCCCGAGCTGGAGGCGGCGCTCGACCCGGCGGCGTATACCGGCTGCGCGGCGATGCAGACGGAAGAATTTGTCCGCGAAGCCGAGGAAATGCTCGCCCAGTACCCCGAGGAAGCCGCCGTCATGGAAATCACCGTATAAATAAATGTGAACAATTTGTAAACAAATCCATCCCGCCCATATCGGCGGGATTTCCATATTGCAAATTTCGCCAATCTTCGCTATAATGCCCATAACGATATGCGAAAGTTTGTTCCCGAGGAGTGCTGCGCATGAAGAGAATGCTGGACGTTACCAAGGTCGGTTTTTATGGCAACACGGGCGACGATCGTTCGCCCGAGAGCTTTCCGCTGCCCGCGTGCATGGCGTCGCTGTGCGAGGCGGTCACGGGCGAGAAGGAGCGCGTCGTCATCCGCGCAAGCGATCGCGCGCTCATGAAGCGCCCCGCCAATTCCCGGTTTCTGGCGGCAAGCGGCATGGCGTTTGGGCTGCTGTGGGACAAGGCGCATTGTCCGAGCGCGCTGGACTTGACGCAGGTCAACGACGATGTGGAAACGGTGCGCCGCTGCTTCGCGTTCGCGGGGCTTGCCTGCGATATCGTGCCAGTCGCCGATACCGACCGTGAGCTTTTGAAGCAAAAGATCGTCGCGAGCGTCGATCGCGGCGCGCCGGTGCTGGCGTTCGGGTTCTTCGAGCCGCCCGAATGCGCGCTCGTCGCGGGGTATGACGATGGCGGCGAGACGCTGCTGGGGTATTCGCACTTTCAGGACGTCGCCGGGCTTCCGCGCGAGGAAAACGGTATGTTCCGGCTGGAAAACTGGCAAGACGGCTGGTATGTCGCCATTCCGGGCGAGAAGACCGCGCCGACGCTCGATGTGAAAACGGCGCTCGAAAACGGGCTTGCCATCCTGCGCGCGACGGAATTGAGCGGGTATCTGGCGGGGCAGGCGGCGTATGACGCGTGGATCGGCGAACTGGAAAAGGCGGGCGACTTGCCCGAGGACGAACAAAAGGCGCTGTACAAGTACCATCACGATATCTTGTTCAGCCTCGCGGAGCTGCGCTGCTGGGGCGCGGATTTCGCGCTCGAGGCGGGGGCCGCGCGGCTGGCGAGCTGCTTCACCGAGATGCACGACGTTTGCTGGCAAGCCGACGCGGCGGCGGGCGGCAAGGGGTACAAGGCGCTTGCGTCCGAGGAAGGGCGCGCCGCCGGCGCGCGCGCGGTCTGCCGGCTCAAAGCGCTGGACAAGCGCGCGGAGCACCTGCTCGCGGCGTTCCTGTCGGGGCGGTACGCTTCGCTCGAGCAGCGCGTGACGCAGTTCTACATCGATATGCTCGCGCCGTTCCATCCCAAGGAAGGGGAGGACGAGGGCGCGCAGAGGGCGCTTTATGCCTGCGTGCGCGATATGCTCGTCCGCGCGTTCATCGCGCCCGAAACGCTTTTCTCACCCGTTCACGAGGACGACGCTTACCCCAACCGCTATAACCGCGCGTCTTACGGCAAGCCGCAGCTACTGTTGGACATGCAGCGCGCCGTCAAGAAGCTGGACGGGCTGTTTACCAAGCTTTTCGCCCTCGGGCAAAGCGGCGAAGCCTTCGCGGGCGGCGTTCGCGCCTTGGCGAAGGTCAACAAGCGCGATCAGGCGGCGTATGCGGTTTTCGGGCTGACGGCAAGCGGCGAGAATGTGCTGTGCGGCGCGTACCCCGGCATGGAGACAGCGCTCTGCGCGCTTTGCAAGCGCGAGGGCGCGACGGCGGACGATCTCTGGCAGTGCCGCTTTGATGAGACGTATTCGTATCTGGAGCGCGCCTACGCCTGCCTGCTGGGCGGCGAGGCGATCACCGCGCTGTCTAATACGCTGCTGTCCGCCGGGTATACGCGCGTCGAGCGCGCGGGCGGGCGCTGCTCGCTGGATTATTTCAAGCCCATCGACGGCAAGGAGCACCCGCTGGGCGACCCCAAGCACGGCGACCCGTGGCACATCGGCTTCCGGTTCGATTATCGGTTCGACGTGCGCGCGCCCGAACACGGCGTGCTGCGCATCTTGCAATACAAAGCCATCCTCGAACGGTTCGGCGAAATGCCCGAGCCTGTCCGGGCGTTCGTCGCCGCGCACACCAAGCGCTGCGACAATTGCCGCTACTGCGTGCAGACCGACAAAACGGGCGCGCGTCCTCTGGCGAATATCAAGACTGCGGTCGGCGCGCTCTGCCCGTATTTCCCGGGCTACGGCTACACGTTCACGCGCATGGACGCGCAAACGGCGGAGGATATTGCCGCCTTGCTGGCGTTTGATTGGGAGATTGTCAAAAAGTAAGGAGCGACGACCGATGGACATAGACACCTATTGCGGCTTGACCTGCACGGACTGCGAGTATCGCGAGAAGATGCACTGCGGCGGCTGCATCGCCACCAAGGGCAACCCGTTTCACGGGCATTGTCGCGTCGCCGCGTGCGCGAACGAGAAAGGCGTGCCGTGCTGCGCGGCGTGCGACGAACTGCCGTGCGCGTTGCTGACCAGCTTTTCCTACGATAAGGAGCAGGGCGACGACGGCGCGCGCATCCAGCGCTGTTTCGAGCAACGCGAAGCGCTCAAAAACGCGTGATCGATATTGACGCGTTGACTTCGCGCACGCCCATCGACAAGGGCTGGTCGGGCGACCGTAAATACCGCGTTGTCCATGCAGATACCGCGTATTTGCTGCGCCTCGCGCCCGCCGAAGCGCTGCCGAGGAAACAGGCGGAGTTTGCGTTTATGCGGCGGGTCGCAGCGCTCGGCGTGCGCATGTGCCAGCCCGTGCAGTGCGGGCTGTGTAAAGACGGCGCATACCTGCTGATCGAGTGGATCGACGGCGAGGACGCAGAAACCGCGCTGCCGCCGCTTTCGCCCAATAAAAAGGAGGAATATGGAAAACAGGCGGGCGTTATGGCGCGCGCCATCCATTCCCTGCCCGCGCCCGAGGGTCAGCCGCTATGGGAGGAACGCTTCAATCGCAAGATCGACCGCAAAATCGCAATGTACCGGGACTGCGGCATGCGCTTTGACGGCGACGGCGCGCTGCTTGCCTATATCGAGAACAACCGCCATCTGTTGCGGGGCAGACCGAGCGCTGCGCAGCATGGTGATTTTCACATCGGCAACATGATGCTCGATGCAAGCGGCGCGCTCGTGCTGATTGACTTTGACCGCTTTGATTCCGGCGACCCGTGGGAGGAGTTCAACCGCATCGTCTGGTGCGCGCAAAAATGCCCGCCGTTCGCGCGCGGCATGGTCAGCGGGTATTTTGGCGGCGATCCGCCCGAGGCATTCTGGCGGCTGCTGGCGCTGTATATCGCGAGCAACACGCTCTCGTCCCTCCCGTGGGCGATCCCGTTCGGGCAGCAAGAAGTGGACGTGATGCTGACGCAGGCGCGCGATGTGTCGGCGTGGTATAAGGGCTTTACCGACCCCGTGCCGACGTGGTACGCCTCATAGCAGCGTATACGCGCCCGTTTTCAGAATTTCCAGCAGTTGCTCGTTGGTTTCGATGCGTGTGTCGGTCGCGATGCCGCCCGCGATGCTGCCGTCCGGGTCGTGATGGTCGGAGCCCGAAATGCCGGGCTTGCCCATTTCGCGCGCCCACGCCGCCGCGATCGCGTTGTGCGAATTGTGGTTGCGGTGCGTGTTGTTGATTTCGTAGCCGTCCAGATGCTCGGGCGGCACGATTGTCATGCCGATGCGGAACGGGTGCGCCTGATAAATGCGCATGCCCGCCTGATGCAGCAGTTTGGAATATTCTTCCAGCGTGTATTCGCGCGGGTCGCCCGCGCTGAGCAGGAACTCCTCGTTCATGCCGAAAATCAGGTAGTCGTTGTTGTGCTGCGGAAACCGCGCTTCCATGCCCAGCAGCACCGTTATCCCGCGCGCGCGCCCCGCCGCCAGCGCGGCGCTGTAGCCCGCGAGGAAATAGCGCGCCTTGTCCGCCCACGGCGCTTCTTCAAACAGGCGGAACGTCGCGCCGTTGACGTGGTTGGTCAATACCACCGTGCTGTAACCCATGTCGGCGTAGCACGCCGCCGTTTGCTCGGCGCTCGCGTGCGCGCACGCCGACTGGGGCGCGGTGTGCACATGCAAATCGGTCTTGTACATGCTCTCTCGCTTTCCGCGCGCGAAAAACGCGCGCGGTGACAGTATACGCTCCCGCGCGCGCGTTTTCAAGCCGGATTTGTTTGCCTTTACAGCGCGCCGACGACCTTGTGCGGCACGTAGAGCTCCTCGAGATACGCTATGTCCTCGGCTGTCAGCACGATATCCATCGCGCCCGCCGCGTCGTCCATATACTGCGGCTTCGTCGCGCCGATGATGGGGGAGGCGACGCCTTTGCAGAGCTGCCACGCCAGCGCGATCTGCGTCATGGTAGCGCCGTACTTTTGCGCGATTTCGTGCACGCGCCGGACGATGCCGTAGTCCGTCTCCTGCGTGCCGTCGTACTTGCTCACGGCGGTCTTGTCCGTCTGGCTGCGCGCGGTGTCGGTCTTCCATTCAAGCCGCGAGAGCCGCCCCGCGGCAAGCGGGCTGTAGGGCGTGCGCGCGACGCCGTATTGCTCGCAAACGGGAATCAATTCGCGCTCGTCCTCGCGGTAGAGCAGGTTGTAGTGGTTCTGCATGGCGGCGAATTTCGTCCAGCCGCCTCGCTCGGCGGCGATCTGCATGTTGTGGAACTGATACCCGTACATCGCCGACGCGCCCAGCGCGCGCACCTTGCCCGCCTTCACAAGGCTATCGAGCGCTTCCATCGTCTCCTCGATCGACGTTCCGTGGTCGAAGCGGTGAATGATGTAGAGGTCTACATAGTCGGTCTGCAAGCGCCGCAGCGAGCCGTCGATCTCGCGGAGGATGGCGGCGCGCGAGAGCCGACCTTCGTTGAAAAACACCTTCGTGCCAATGATCACCTTGTCGCGCGCGACATGCTTTTTGAGCGCCCGCCCGAGGTACTCCTCGCTCGTGCCGGCGGAGTAGGTGTTGGCGGTGTCAAAGAAGTTGATGCCAAGGTCGAGCGCGCGGAGGATGATCTCCTCGCTCTTTTCCGGGTCGAGCGTCCAGGCGTGCATTTTGCTGGCTGGGTCGCCAAAGCTCATGCAGCCCACGCATAGGCGGGATACCGGGGTGTCGATGTTCCCAAGCTGGAAATACTTCATGGGGTCGCCTCCTGTCTGATGCCGTTTTTGTCCGTCGGTCGTCATATGCTCCTGCTTGTCACTACAAGCATACACCATGGAGTTTGCTCCATGTCAATAGGTTTGGTGAAATTTTTGCCTCTTTTGTTCGCTACTTTTTTCGTTTCTCGGGCTTGACACCGGACAAGACCTGTGATACTATATCCCTCGCGAGCAGAAATGCCTGCTTGCGGGAATGGCGGAATTGGCAGACGCGCTAGATTCAGGTTCTAGTGAGCAAT
>CAZEIC010000014.1:0-41007 GCA_964512175.1 uncultured Oscillospiraceae bacterium
GGCTGTCGGGCACGGGCAAGACCACGCTGTCGGCAGACCCCGCGCGCGACCTCATTGGCGACGACGAGCACGGCTGGAGCGAGAACGGCATCTTCAACGTCGAGGGCGGCTGCTACGCTAAGTGCATCAACCTCTCCAAAGAGCATGAGCCGGACATCTACAACGCCATCCGCTTCGGCGCGCTGGTCGAGAATGTCATTATCGATCCCGACACCCGCGAGCTGGACTTTGACGACGCGAGCCTGACGGAGAACACGCGCGTGGGCTATCCGGTCGATTACATCGGCAACGCGCGCATCCCGGGCGTGGCGGGGCATCCCAAGACGGTCATCTTCCTGACGGCGGACGCCTTCGGCGTGCTCCCGCCCGTTTCCAAGCTCACGCGTGAAGCCGCGATGTACCATTACGTCAGCGGCTACACCGCCAAGCTCGCGGGCACGGAGCGCGGCGTGAACGAGCCGCAGGCGACGTTCTCGACGTGTTTCGGCGCGCCCTTCCTGCCGCTGCCCGCCTCGCGGTATGCCGAGCTTCTCGGCGAGCGCGTGGACGAGTTCGGCGCGAATGTCTACCTCGTCAACACCGGCTGGTCGGGCGGCAGCTACGGCAAGGGCGGCGCGCGCATGAAGCTGCCGCTGACGCGCGCGATGGTCACGGCTTGCCTCAACGGCGAGCTGGAAAAGAGCGAGTTCGTGCTCGACCCCATCTTCAACGTGCTCGTGCCGACCTCCTGCCCCGGCGTGCCGTCCGAGGTGCTCACGCCCAAGGCGGTCTGGCAGGACAAGGACGAATACGACAAGACCGCGCGCATGCTCGCGGGGCTGTTCCAGAAGAACTTCGCCAAGTACACGAACATGAAGCAGGAGATCATCGACGCGGGTCCCAAAGCGTAACTCGTTAAGGCATCACAGCCCCCCGGAAGGCGCGTCCTTCCGGGGTTTTCTTATTCCTTTTTAATGTGAATTTCATTTGAAAACGCCTGCCATGTATGCTATACTCTTGACGAATGGGGCGCAATATCATGCCTTGCGCGCATTCCGCGCGACATTTGAGCGAAAACCTGTGTTTTTCGCCGGGGCATGTGTTATACTTCCTGTCTGTGGGAGGGTTTATGGCAAAGAAAAGCAAGAAATCAGCGGTCGGCAAGAAGGGGCTTCCGGCGGCGCTGGTCGCGTCCGGCGCGGTCGCGCTGCTCTACGCATGGTTGCTGCCGCTGTACCGCATCGGCGATTACGCGGTGCTATTGGCGCTGATGCTGCTCATCGGGCGCGTGGTGCACATCATGGCGTCGGGGCTGGACACCTCGAAAAACCCCAATGAAGAGAAGGAAGAACTGCCCGTCACGGGCGACGAGGCGGTGGACGCGCTGATATCGCAGGGGTGCGAGATGCTCGCCGCCATCCGCGAGGAAAACAGGCGCATCCCGGACGAAAAGCTCTCCAAGCAGATGGACGATTTGGAGGACATCGCCAACCGCATCTTCCGCACGGTCGTCGAGCAGCCCGAGAAAGCGCCCAAAATTCGCCTGTTCATGGATTACTACCTGCCGACCACGCTCAAAATGCTCAAAGGCTATCGTCGCATGGACGAGCGTCAGGTCAAGGGCGAGAACGCGAACGCGACGCGCGCGCGCATCGAAGAAAGCATGGACATCGTGCTGCGCGCCTTTGAAAAGCAGCTCGACACCATGTATCAGGACGATATGCTGGATATTTCCTCCGATATCTCCGTGCTCGAGACGCTGCTCAAGCGCGACGGGCTGATCGATTCCGGGCTGCATATGCAGACAGAGCCAAAGAAACAAACCGGGGAAACCGGCAGAACACAAGGAGGCGTTTGACATGTCCGAATCCGCGAAACCGACCCCGACCCTGACGCTCACCCCGGAAGCCGCCGACAAGCTTAAGCTCGAGCACGCGGCGGCGGCGATCATGGAAGAAGCCCCGCCCGAGGTGGACGCGCAGGCGGCGGTCGAAGCGATGGACGCGTCCCTGACCGACGAGGACAGGGAAGCCATCGAACGCTTCGCAGGGCAAATCGATTTGCTCAACCCCGACCACGTCATGCTCTATGGCGCGGACGCGCAAAAGAAGGTGTCCTCCTTTGCCGACAAGGTGCTGGCGGACGCGCGGACGGGCGATTCGGGCGACGTGGGGGACATGCTAGTCAAGCTCGTCGCCGAGTTGAAGGGCTTCGAGGGCGCGACCGAGAAACCCAAGGGGCTGCGCGGGCTGTTCCACAGCGCCAAGCGCCAGATCACCGAAATCAAGGCGCGGTTTGACGCGGTGTCGGTCAACGTGGACGCTATCGCGAGCTCGCTGTCTGACCACCAGATCCAGCTGCTCAAAGACATCAACATGTTCAACACGCTCTACGAAATGAACCTGACGTATTTCAAGGAGCTGACGATGTACATCCTCGCGGGCGAGAAGCGCCTAAAGCAGGTGCGCGAAACCAAGCTGCTCGAGCTTCGCGAGCTTGCCAAGAAGACGGGCGACGCGATGGACGCGCAGCGCGCGAGCGATCTGGACGCGCAGTGCGACCGGTTCGAGAAAAAGCTGCACGACCTCAAGCTCACGCGGCAGATCTCCCTGCAAATGGGCCCGCAGATTCGCCTGCTGCAAAACAACAACGCGCTGTTGGTCGAACGCATCCAATCGACGCTCGTCAACACGCTGCCGCTCTGGAAAAATCAGATGGTGCTCGCGCTGGGCATGCAGCACGCCGAACAGGCGATGCGCGCGCAGCGCGCTGTAACGGACATGACGAACGAACTGCTCAAGAAAAATGCCGAAACGCTCAAGCAGGGCACGATCGAGACGGCGAAGGAATCCGAGCGCGGCATTGTCGACATCGAAACGCTCGTCACGACCAACCAATCGCTCATCGACACCATCAACGAGGTCATCCGCATTCAGGACGAGGGGCGGCAAAAGCGCACCGAGGCGGAGAAGACGCTTGCAAGCATGGAGCAAGAGCTCAAGAAAAAACTGCTGGACATGTAACGGAGTAGCCAATGCAAAGAAAGTTTAGTTCGGTGTTCGCCGCAATCATCATGGTCGTGCTGCTGGCGCTTGCCGTCGGCTGGGGCGCGCAAAAGGGCTGGACGCACGAGCGCGAGGCGGTCGAGAAGACGCTGGTATCACTGGAGAACATGCTCGCGGCGCGCGCCGAGGTCGCCGCGAACGTGCTGACCGTCGCCAAGCGCCACCTGCCGGAAACGGACGCGGGCGTGCTCGCGCTCGCCGCCGACCGCGCGGCGCTGCAATCGGGCTCGCTCGCCGAGCGCGCCGCCGCCAACGAGCGCCTGACGGAGGATGCGCGCGCGCTGCTTACCGCGCTTGCGGCGCTCGGCAGCGTGCAAAGCGACGAGCGCGACAGCATGTACGTCGGTCAAATGCTGCCGCAGGCGCTGGAGCAAAGCCTCGAGCGCACGGCGCAGGCGCAGTACAATCAAGAGGCGCGCTCGTACAACGAGCGCTTCGCAAGGGGGCTGTCGGGCGCGCTGGCGCGGCTGATGGGCGTTAAGGAAGCCGAGGAGTTTATCGCGAAATGATGAAGATGAGGACTTGGGCGTTCGTGTGCGCGCTGGTCGTTTGCCTTGCGCTTGTTCCCTGCGTCAACGCCGAGCAATACCCCGTGCGGCAGGGCGCGGCGACCGACCTTGCCGACGTGCTGGGCGCGGCGACGGTCGCGGATATCGAAGCGCTGTCCGGACGCTATGCCGAGGAAACGGGCGGCACGCTGTCGGTCGTGACGCGACACTTTCTGGGCGGCGCGGACGCGAAGGGCTATGCCGAAGCGCTGTTTTCGGCATGGACGCTGGATGAAAGCAGCGCGCTGCTGCTGATGGTTGTGGGCGAAGATAGCTACGCGCTGTACATGGGCGAGCGCGCGCGGTCGCTGCTGCCGAGGGAATCGGCGGACGCGCTTTTGTCCAGCCAGTTCCGCGCCAAGTTCATGGCGCGCGAGTACGACGCGGCGCTGTCCGCGTTCCTGCCCGCGCTCGTCAAAAAGCTGGACGCCGACGTATCGGCGCTCGGGCTGTTCGGGCAGGAGATCGCGCAGTCCACGCCCGCGCCCGTGCAGGACGTGACGGGCGGGAGCTGGGCGGGGTTCTTCTCCGATAGCTGGCGCGGCTGGACGGAAGCCGCCGAGGAAGAGGACGAACCCGACGAAAACTGGCTGCGCGACGAGGAAAAGAACACGGGGTTCAGCTTCGGCAGGCTGGTGGTCATCGGACTGGTGCTGTACTTCCTGTTCGGGCGCAAGAAAAACAAGGGCGGCTGCGGCTGCGGTCCCATCGGCTGGATTCTGGGCACATTCGGGCTTGCCGACCTGTTCGGTCTGCGAAAGAAGTAATCGTATGCGGGTTTTGCTCATCACATTGGACGCGACCTTCCATGACGACGCGCAGGCGCTGCGCGCGCTTCCGACGCTCGGGGCGCTCGCGCGCCGGGGCGTCTTTTGCGACAACGTGCAAACGGTCTATCCCACGCTGACGTACCCCGTGCACGCGAGCATCCTCACGGGCTGTTATCCCGACCGGCACGGCATCGCGCACAACCAGCCGTTCCAGCCCGACGCGCGTGAGGACATGCGCGCGTGGAACTGGGACGCGCGGGATATCAAGGTCAAAACGCTGCATCAGGCGGCGGCGGAAAAGGGTATGCGCGTCGCGTCGATGCTCTGGCCGGTGTCGGGGTTCTCAAAAAGCGTGCGCTGGAATTTTCCCGAAGTACTGCCGCTTCCGGGCGAGAACGCCGCGCTCAAAATGATGCGCTACGGCAGCGCCGCGTGGATTTTGCGCGACGAACTGCGCTACGGCAAGCGCAGAAAGAGCCTTCGCCAGCCCGATTTGGACGAGTACGCGGCGTTCCTGTGCCAAAAGCTCGTCCAAAAACGCGCGCCCGATATGCTCACTCTGCACCTGACCGACTGCGACAGCATGCGCCACGCGCACGGTGTTTTCAGCCCCGAGGCGCGCGAGGCGTTTACGCGGCTGGATAACAACGTCGCCACCGTGCTCAACGCCTATGAAGCGCGCGGGCTGCTGGAGGACACGCTGATCGTCGTCGCCAGCGACCACGGGCAGGCGGACGTGCAAAAGAGCGTGCCGCTGGATGCGCTGCTGCGCGGCGCGGGCATTCCGGCGCGCGCGCAGACGCTCGGCATGGGCGCGTACATCTTCTGCGAGCCGAGCCGGACGGACGCCGTCGCGCGCGCGCTGGCGGAGCATATGGAAAAATATTCCATCTCCCGTGTGTACGACGACGCGGCGCTTCGCGCGCTGCGCGCGCCCGAGGGCGTTGCGCTCGCGGTCGAGGCTGCGCCCGGCGTGGAGTTCATCGACGGCGCGCACACATCGCGCGCGACGCACGGCTTTGGCGCGCAGCATCCGGCGGCGAAATGCCTGCTCTGGCTCTGCGGGCGCAGCGTGCGCGCGGGTGAAACGCTCGCCGAGGCGGCGCTCGTCGATATCGCGCCGACCGTCTGCTACTTGCTGGGGCTTACGCTCCCGGAAGCCGACGGGCGCGTGCTGCGGGAAGCGCTGATAGCATAAAACAAAAGGAGGCGGCGAACGTGACGCGCAACGCGACGGTGACGTACCTGTACCACTCCGGCATGCTGGTCGCCGTGGAGGACACGCTGCTGCTGTTTGATTATTGGCAGGGCGATCATGGCGAATTTTCCGAGGCCTCGGCGCGTATGCTGGCGGAGGAGATGGCGAAGGCTGCGCGCATTGTGATGTTTGTGTCGCACAAGCACCCCGACCATTTCGACCCGGCGATCTACGCCTTCCCCAAATCGCTGCCGATCAGCTACGTCGTGTCGGAAGATATGCCCATCGGCGTGCGCGGCAAGCGCATGAAGGAGGGCGACGTATACGCCATTGGCGATATCACGGTCAAGGCGTTTGGCTCGACCGACACCGGCGTTTCCTACCTCGTGACCGTTGGCGATTTGACGGTGTTCCACGCGGGCGATCTCAACCTCTGGCACTGGCGCGAGGAGAGCACCTCGCACGAGATTTTGAAAGCCGAGCGCGCGTTTTACGCGGCGGTCAAGCCCATCGAGCGCGAGCGCGTGGACATCGCGATGTTCCCGGTCGACCCGCGCATGGGCGGGCTGTACGACGCGGGCGCGAACTACTTTGTCATGGCGGTGAAGCCGCGCGTGTTCATCCCCATGCACTGGTGGAAAAAGGTCGAAGCGGCGACCGACTACGCGCGGCGCGGGCGCACCAAGTACACCGAGGTCGTCGCGCTGACGCGGACATGGGAGAGCGCCGAGCTTTCGATCGCGGACGACGGCAAGCTCGTTGTGCGCAGGCTGGAGCCGCGCGGCGTGGAGGACGCGCCGCCACAGGACGATTCGGACTGCGAAATGCGGGCGTATGCCGAGGGCGACCCCTTTTCCGACACCGATTTGCCCGTTCAGCTCGATTGAGCGCGCAAAAACCCCCTTGCGCAATCCTACGCGAACGGGTACAATAACACCAATGAAATGATGGGAGGCGAAACGACATGTATCGCAGTGTGATCGAGACCGCCAAGGAAAAGATGGGCAAAACCAAAGAACTGTATAAGAAAGACATGCTCTCGCTTCGCGCCGGGCGCGCCAACCCCCAGCTTCTGGATAAGATCCTCGTCGATTATTACGGCACGCAAACGCCGCTCAACCAAATGGGCAACGTCATGTCCCCCGAGCCGCGCCTGCTGACGATTTCGCTGTGGGATCCCAAGGCGATCCCGCTGGTTGAAAAGGCGATCCAGAAAAGCGACCTCGGGCTGAACCCGTCCAACGACGGCAAGCTCATCCGGCTGGTCGTTCCCGAGCTGAATGAAGAGCGCCGCCGCGATTTAACAAAGATCGTTCGCAAGGGCTGCGAGGAAGCCAAGGTCGCCGTGCGCGCCGTGCGCCGCGACGCCATCGAGCAAATCAAGAAGCTCAAGAAGGATTCTTCCATCACCGAGGACGACCAGCGCAAGGCGGAGGACGAAATGCAGAAGGTGACGGACGCCGCCATCAAGGACATGGACAAAATCGCCGCCGACAAAGAAAAGGACATCATGGAAGTGTGATGGCGGACGTACTGGGCTGGCGGCTGGAAGACGCGCTCGCCGTCTTTGGCGAGGGCGCGCGCGTGACGTTCACCGGCGCGCCCGGGAGACCGCAATGCGGCACGGCGCGCGTGGTTGCCGTGCGCGAAAACGAATGGATTTGCGCGTATTTTCACGATGGCGCGCCGAAAGAAGGCTGAATGGAAACGCGCCCGCTGCCCCGGCACGTCGCCATCATCATGGACGGCAACGGTCGCTGGGCGAAAAGCCATAAGGTGCAGGTCGCGCTGGGGCATCGCCGCGGCGTGGAAACGCTGCGCGATATCATCCGCGAAACGAGCGACATCGGCATCGAAGCGCTGTCGATTTACGCGTTCTCCACAGAGAACTGGACGCGCAGCGAGCAGGAAGTTTCGGCGCTGATGGGGCTGCTGCTGGAATTTTTCTCCTCCGAAATCGACGAGCTCGACGAAAAGAACGTGCGCATCCGCATCTTGGGCGATAAAAGCGGTCTGCCCGACAAACAGCGCGAAGCGGTGCAAAACGCCGAGGAACGCACGCGCGGCAACACCGGGCTTTCGCTGAACATCGCGCTTAATTACGGCTCGCGGGACGAGCTTGCGCGCGCGGTGCGAACGCTTGCCGCGCGCGTCGCGGCGGGCGAGCTGTCGCCTTCGGACATCGGTTACGACGCAATATCCGACGCGCTGGACACGCGCGGATTGCCCGACGTTGATTTGCTGATTCGCACAAGCGGCGAGATGCGCCTGAGCAATTTCCTGCTGATGCAGTGCGCGTACGCCGAGATGGAGTTCCCGGACGTTTTGTGGCCGGACTTCACGCTGGCGCGCTATCGCGAGGCGCTGTCCGCTTTCCAATCGCGGGACAGGCGCTATGGAGGACGCAAGGAATGACCAAGAGGATATTGACCGGCGTTGGGCTGATAGCGCTTTTGACGTTCGCGCTGTACATGGGCGGCTGGGTGTTCGCGGTGCTGTGCACGGCGGCGATTTGCCTGACTGTCTTTGAAATGTACCGCGCGCTGACGCACGCCGGGCACAGACCGATTCAGTGGCCGGTGTGGGCGGGCATGGTCGCGAGCATCCCCAGCTTCATGCTCTACGGCAGCGGCGCGCTGCTGCCGATCATGGCGAGCGTGTGCATGATCGTGTCCGCGCTGGTGCTGTTCCGCGCGCGCCCGAGCCTGACCGATATCCTCATATCATTGATGCCGCTGTTCGCGCTTTCGTTGCCCGGTATGTGTATGCTCGCGTTCCTGATGATCGAGCCCAAGGCGCTGCAGGTCGTTTACCTGTGCATGGCGTGGGCCATCCCGGTCGCGGGCGATACGCTGGCGTACTTTGTTGGCAGCCGCATCGGCAAGACCAAGCTCATTCCCGAGGTCAGCCCCAACAAAACGGTCGCGGGCGCGGTCGCGGGGCTATGCGGCAGCGTGCTGGCGGCGGTCGTCATCTATCTGGTCGGCAGCATCTGGACGAGCGCGCTCCCGCCCTTCTGGCATTTTCCCATCCTCGGCTTGGTCGGTGGCGTAGCGGGGCAGCTGGGCGATCTGTTCGCCTCGCTCGTCAAGCGGCATTGCAAGGTCAAGGACTACGGCAGCATTTTCCCCGGGCACGGCGGCATGATGGATCGGCTGGACAGCGTATTTTTTGCCACGGTCGTCGTATATTTATACCATAGCCTCACGACGGTTCTGTAAGGAGTTCCGATGCGCGATATCACCATCTTGGGCAGCACGGGCTCGATTGGCAGGCAGGCGCTGTCCGTGCTTGACATGCACAGAGACAAGTTCCGCGTCGCCGCGCTGACGGCGCATCAAAACGCGGAACTGCTGTTTGCGCAGGTGCGCGCGTTCCGCCCGGTCATGGCGGGGCTGACGGGCGGCGAAGCGCCGATTCCGGACGACTTGAAATTTTGCGACTGGCGGTTCGGCGCGGACGCGCTGGATATCGCCGCGCGGGACGTGTCGGCTGGCGACGTGCTCGCAGCCGTCGTTGGCGTGGCGGGGCTGCGCGGCGTGCTGCTGGCGCGGCAAAGCGGCAAGCGCGTGCTGCTGGCGAACAAGGAAACGCTCGTGGCGGGCGGCGAGCTCGTCATGCGCGCCTGCCCCGAGGGCACGCTTGTGCCGGTCGATTCCGAGCACAGCGCTATCTACCAATGCCTGCGCGCAGCGGGATGTCCGCCGGAAAAGCTGCTGTTGACCGCCTCGGGCGGTCCTTTCCGCACATGGTCGCGCGAGCAGATCGAGCGTGCGACGCCCGAGCAGGCGCTCGCGCACCCGAACTGGTCGATGGGGCGCAAGGTCACAATTGATTCGGCGTCGATGTTCAACAAAGCGCTCGAAATCATCGAGGCGAAGTGGCTGTTCTCCGTAGCGCCCGAGCAAATCGAGGTGCTGATTCACCCGCAGAGCGTCGTGCATTCGATGGTGCAGTTTAAGGACGGCGCGGTGCTCGCGCAGCTTGGCGTGCCGGACATGCGCGTGCCCATCGCATACGCGCTTTCCGTCCCGGACAGGCTGGAAACGGGCGTGCCCGCGCCGGACTTCGCCGCGATGGCGGGGCTGACGTTTGAAGCGCCCGACCCCGCGCGCTTCCCGGCGCTCGGCATGGCGTATGCGGCGCTCAAAGCGGGCGGCGCGGCGGCGTGCGTGCTCAACGCCGCCAATGAGGAAGCCGTTGCGCGCTTCCTCGCGGGCGATATGCCCTTTGGCGATATCGCGCGCGTCGTGCATAGCGCGCTGGACGCGGTCGGGTGCTTGCCCGCGCGCTCGCTTTCTGACATCATGGAGGCGGACGCGCGCGCGCGTTCCGCCGCCTGCCAATATATGGAAAAAAGAAGGAGGCGCATATGACCACGACGGTCTATATCCTGCTCGCGCTGCTCATGCTGGGCGTGATGATCACGGTGCACGAACTGGGGCACTTTACCGCCGCGCGCCTTTGCGGCATCGCGGTCAAGCAGTTCGGCATCGGCTTTGGCCCCAAGCTCGCGCAGTGGAAAAGCAAGAAACACGAGACGCTGTTTTCGCTCAGGCTTATTCCGGTGGGCGGCTTTTGCATGTTTTACGGCGAGGACGACACGCAGGAAAAAGAGAAGGACGATCCCCGCAATTTCAACAATGTCGCCGCGTGGAAGCGGCTTGTCACCATTCTTTCTGGTCCTGTGATGAACTTTGTGCTCGCGTTCGTCGTCGCCTGCTGCTTTTGCGCGCTCGCGGGCATCCAGACGGGTACGGGCGAGTATTTGACGACCATAACCGAGGTGAATGCAGGCAGCCCCGCCGAGGAAGCGGGGTTGCTCGCGGGCGACCAACTGCTCGCGGTGGACGGCGTGGCGCTCAAGGACGACCTGCGCGAGCACTTGAGCGCGTATGCCCCCGGCGGCGAGCCGCTGGCGCTGACGGTCTTGCGCGGCGACGAAGAGCTGATTTTGTCCGCGCGCCCGCGCTATGACGAAGCGGAAAAGGCGAACCTGCTGGGCGTGCTGGTGACGGTCAGTCAGTTCGTGGAGTACAGAAAGGGCACGGTGGGGCAAATCATCGCCGAATCGGCGCGCTGGTGCGTGTCGGTCGGCGGCGCGATCCTCTCGGGTTTCAAAACGATGCTCACGACCGGGCGGGGCTTGGAGGACACGGCGGGCATCGTGGGCATATTGCAGATCATCGTGCAGGAAACGGCGGCGTATCAGTGGCGCGGCTATCTCAACATCATGTTGATGATCTCCGTCAACCTCGGGCTGTTCAACCTCTTTCCGATTCCCGGGCTGGACGGCAGCCGCGCAGTGCTGCTGCTGGTGGAGATGGTCAGGCGCAAGCCCATCAACCGTAAAATCGAGGCGTATATCCACATGAGCGGCTTCGTGCTGCTGGCGGGGCTGATGCTGTTGCTGGTGTTCCGCGATATCGCAAGGCTGTTGTAAGGAGCAGGATATGACACAGAAGGTGCTCGCGGGCGGCTTGCCCATTGGCGGCGGCGCGCCTGTTTCAGTGCAGTCCATGACCAATACCGACACGCGCGACGTGCCCGCCACGCTCGCGCAGATTCGCGCGCTGGCGGACGCCGGGTGCGATTTGGTGCGCGTCGCGGTGCACGACGAAGCCTGCGCGCGCGCCGTGCGCGCGCTGGTGGACGGCAGTCCCGTGCCGCTGTGCGCCGATATCCACTTTGATTATCGGCTCGCCATCGCCGCGCTGGAAAACGGTATCGCCAAGGTGCGCGTCAACCCCGGCAACATCGGCGGCGAAGCGCGCGTGCGCATGGTCGCCGACTGCGCGAAGGCGCACGGCGCGCCCATCCGCGTGGGCGTGAACGCGGGGTCGCTGGAAAAAGACATCCTCGCCAAGCACGGCGGCGTGACGGCGCAGGGCATGCTCGAGAGCGCGCTTTCGCACGCGCGCATGCTGGAGGACTGCGGGTTTTCCGATATCGTGCTCGCGCTCAAGTGCTCCGACGTGCGGCTGACGGTGGACGCGTATCGGCTCGCGTCGCGCGCGTGCGAGTACCCGCTGCATATCGGGCTGACGGAAGCGGGCTTGCCCGAGGAGGGGCGCGTGCGCTCGGCGGTCGCGCTGGGCGCGCTGCTGATGGACGGCATCGGCGACACCATCCGCGTGTCGCTGACGGGCTCGCCGCTTGCAGAGCCCAAGGCGGCGCTGGACATCCTGCGCGCAGCCGGGCTGCGCCGCGGCGTGACGTTCATCTCCTGCCCGACCTGCGGGCGCACGCAAATCGACGTGGAGGGCGTGGCGCGCGCCGTGCAGACGGAGCTGGTGGGAATCGAAAAGCCCATCCGCGTGGCGGTCATGGGCTGCGTGGTCAACGGTCCGGGCGAGGCGCGCGACGCGGATATCGCGCTGTGCGGCGGGAAGGACGCGGGCGCGGTCTATGTGAAGGGAAAATTCGTCAAAAAGCTGACGGGCGATCTTGCGGCGGGCTTTTGCGCGTGCGTGCGGGAGGTGCTCGATGAGCTATGAGGACCTGATCGGGCGCATCGCGCAGGCGCTGCCCGAGACGGCGGGCAAACTGACCGTAGAGCGCGTGCTCTATAAGAAATCCGAAAAGCGCGCGCTGTTTTCGTTCCTGTCGGAGACGATCATCGGCGACCGCGCCTTTTTCACCATCAAACAAATCATCGCCGAGGTTTTTCCCGGTTTGCAGTTCTCGCTGCGCGTGGCAAGCCCTGCGCTCAAGGACGATTTCATCGCGCATCCCGACAAGTACGCGCACATCTTTTCGTCGCTGCTTTTGCGCGCTCACCCCGCGACCGCGTCGTGGGAGTTCGACATGCGCTGGCTGTCGGAAAACGGGCGTATTATACTGGAAATGCCCGACGAATTTTCGCTGGAGTTCTACCAAAAAGAAAACGTGCCCGAGCTATTGTCCACGGCGATATTCGACATTTTCCGCGACAAACCGCCCGTCCTCCTGCGTCTGCGCGGCGACAGCGAAAAGCGGCTGGCGCGCATCGCCGAGGAACGCGCGCGCGAGGCGGAGATGGCGCGCGAGCGCGCGCTTCGCGAGATGCAAGCGCCCAAAGTAAAGTCCAAGAAGGAGCAGGGCGAAGGGCAGACGCGCGTCAAGGGACGGCAGATCGCCAGCCCGCCCGTCGCCATCGGCGAACTGACCGACGACTGCGGGCAAGCGACGATTCGCGGCAAGGTGCTGGACGTGGACGTGCGCGATATCTCGAACGGCGACGCGCGGCTCGTCAAGTTTTCCGTGACCGACTTCACCGCGACCGTCACCTGCAAGGCGTTCTTTTATTACCGCGAACGCCGCCGCAAGGACGATACGAGCGAGCCGCCGCCCATCACGCCCGCGCAGCGCAAGACCGTCAACGACGCGATCGACATGCTCAAGCTCGATATCGGCGTGCTGGTGCGCGGCGCGTGTCAGTACGACAAGTTCAGCCGCGAAACGGTGCTCATGGCGCAGGACATTTTCACCGTCCCGCTGGAAAAACGCGAGGACAACGCGCCTGAAAAGCGCGTCGAGCTGCACGCGCACACGCAGATGAGCAACATGGACGCGACGACCCCGGTCGCGGCGCTGATCGCGCGCGCCGCCGCGTGGGGGCACAAGGCGATCGCCATCACCGACCACGGCGTGGTGCAGGCGTTCCCGGACGCGTTCTCCGCCGCTAAGAAGAACGGCATCAAGCTGATTCCCGGCGTGGAGGGGTATCTGGCGGAGGACGAGCGCGTCGTCGAAAACGGCGACGACCGCCCGCTGTCGTCGCCCATCGTCGTGCTCGACTTTGAGACGACCGGGCTGGACGCGAAGTCCGACCGCATCATCGAAATCGGCGCGGTGCGGCTGGAGGACGGCGTGATCAAGGACAGCCTGAGCCTGCTCGTCAACCCGCAAAGGCTGCTCAAAGAGAAGATCGTGGAATTGACGGGCATCACGGACGCCATGCTCGCGGGCGCGGAGACGGCGGATAGCGCGCTGCCCAAGCTCATGCGCTTCATTGGCGACTGTCCGCTTGCGGCGCACAACGCGCGGTTTGACTGCGCGTTTCTGGAGGCGGAACTCGCGCGGCTCGGGCAAACCTACGAATGCCCGCGCGTCGACACGCTGTCGATGGCGCGCAAGCTCTATCCCGAGCTGAAAAGCCACAAGCTCGGCGCGATCTGCAAAAAGCTCGGCGTGTCGCTCAAGGACGCGCACCGCGCCGTGCACGACGCGCGCGCGACGGCTTTGTGTCTCGCGCAAATGCTGACTGTCGCCAAGACGCGCGGCGCGCAAACGCTGCGCGACATCGACGACGTGGCGCGCGAGTACGCGCTGGGCTCCAATTCGCACATCATCCTGCTCGCCGCCTCGCAAAAGGGGCTGCAAAACATCAACCGCATGGTGTCCGCGTCGCACTTGAAATACTTCAAGCGCCGCCCGCACATGCCGCGCGAATTGATACAGCAGTACCGCGAGGGTGTGATCGTCGGCTCGGCGTGCGAATCGGGCGAGCTGTTTTCCGCCGTGCTCGCGGGCGCTTCAGAGGACAAGCTCCGCAAGATCGCGCGTTTTTACGACTATCTGGAGATCCAGCCCATCGGCAACAACGCCTTCCTCACGCGCGAGGGGCGCGTCAAGGACGACGAAGGCTTGCGCGATCTCAACCGCGTGATCGTCCGGCTCGGCGAGAAGCTCGGTATTCCCGTGGTCGCGACGGGCGACGTGCACTTTCTCGACCAGGAGGACAGCGCGTTTCGTGCCATCTTGCAGGCGGGGCAGGGATATGAGGACTGCGATAAGCAGCCGCCGCTGTATTTCAAAACGACCGAGGAAATGCTGGAGGAGTTTGCCTATCTCGGCGCGGACAAGGCGCGCGAGGTCGTGATCGACAACCCCGCGAAGATCGTCGCGCGCGTGGGGGAGATCACGCTGTTCCCCAAGCACCCCGAGGGCAAGACGACGTTCTCGCCGCTGTGGGAAACGGCGGCGGATGATATCGCGCGAATGGCGCGCAAGAAGGCGCACGCGCTGTACGGCGACGAACTGCCCGAGCTTGTCGAAAAGCGGCTGGACAAGGAGCTTACCTCCATCGTCGGTTACGGCTACGCAACGCTCTATTCCATCGCCAACAAGCTCGTCACCAAGTCGCTGTCGGACGGGTATCTGGTCGGCAGCCGCGGCTCGGTCGGCTCGTCGTTCGTCGCCACCATGTGCGACATCACCGAGGTCAACCCGCTGCCGCCGCATTACCGCTGTACGGCGTGCCGCAAGGCGTTCTTTGACGTGCCGGAGGGCTGCACGGTGGGGCCCGACCTGCCGGACAGGCAGTGCCCCGACTGCGGCGCGACGCTCATCAAGGACGGCTATGATATCCCGTTCGAGGTGTTTCTGGGCTTCAAGGGCGACAAAGTGCCCGATATCGACTTGAACTTTTCCGGCGAGTACCAGCCGCGCGCGCACGCCTATGTCGAGGAATTGTTTGGCGCGGGCTCGGTGTTCCGCGCCGGCACGATCGGCACTTTGGCGGACAAGACCGCCTACGGCTATGTCATGAAATACCTCGAGGAGCGCGGGCAGTCGGCGACCGAGGCGGAGAAAAACCGCCTCGCGGCGGGCTGCGTGGGCGTGAAGCGCACGACCGGGCAGCACCCGGGCGGCATGGTCGTTTTGCCCAAGGGCTACGATATCAACGAGTTCACCGCCGTGCAGCACCCGGCGGACGATCAGGGCAGCGGCATCGTCACCACGCATTACGACTTTGGCTCGATGCACGACGTGCTCGTCAAGCTCGATATCCTCGGGCACGACGACCCGACGATGATGCACATGCTCGAGGAACTGACGGGCGTGAATTTCCGCGAGATCCCGCTGGATGATCGACAGGTCATGTCGCTGTTTCTGTCGCCCGAGGCGCTCGGCGTGACGGCAAAGGATATCGACTGCGAAACGGGCACGCTGGGCGTCCCGGAGTTTGGTACATCCTTCGTTCGCCAGATGCTCGGCGACACCAAGCCCACCACGATGGAGGAGCTTATTCGCCTGTCGGGGCTGTCGCACGGCACGAACGTGTGGCTGGGCAACGCCAAGGACATCATCTCGCAGGGCATCGCGCCGCTGCGCGACTGCATCTGCACGCGCGACGACATCATGAACGCGCTGATTGCGCGCGGCGTGCCGGACAAGATGGCGTTTGACACCATGGAAAAGGTGCGCAAGGGCATGGGCTTGACCCGCGAAATGGAAAGCGCCATGCGCGAACATAACGTTCCAGAGTGGTTCATCGATAGCTGCCTGAAAATCAAGTACATGTTCCCCAAGGGGCACGCCGTCGCGTATGTGACGATGGCGCTGCGCGTGGCGTGGTACAAGGTGTACCGCCCGCTCGCTTATTACGCCGCGTATTTCACCATCCGCGGCGACGGCTTTGACGCGGCGACCATGCTGCTCTCGCCCGAGCTGCTGCGCGAAAAGCTCGCGGAGCTTGCCGCGCAGGACGAGCAAAAGCAGCTCTCCGGCAAGGAAAAGGACATGGTGACTGCGCTGGAGATCCTGCTGGAGATGGAAATGCGCGGCTTCACCATGCTCCCGGTCGATTTGTACAAGAGCGAGCTGTCGCGCTTCACCATTGAGGGCAACGCCCTGCGCGCGCCGTTTACCGCGCTCGGCGGGCTGGGGGAATCGGCGGCGCGCGGCATCATTGAAACGCGCGCGCAGCCGTACGTGTCGGTCGAGGACTTAAAAACCCGCGCGAAAATTTCGTCCGCCGTGGTCGAACTTCTGCAATCGCACGGTTGCCTGTCGGGCATGGCGGACACCAGTCAGGTATCGCTGTTTCAGCTTCTGTAAACCTTTGTTGTAAGATTTTGTCACATCCCTGCATTGTGTAACCGCCGCGATTGTGGTATACTGCGTCCGGGTCACTCGCCCGGGCGTTTTCGCGCGCCCCGGCAACGCAAGGATACGGAGGAATGAGCATGTACGACGTGGTCATACTGGGCGCGGGCGTCGTGGGCTGCGCGCTGGCGCAGCACATGGCGAAGTATCGCGGGTCGATTGCCGTTTGCGACCGCGCGCCCGACGTCGCCGACGGCGCGAGCAAGGCAAATTCCGGCATCGTGCACGCCGGGTTCGACGCGCATCCGGGGACGGAGAAAGCGCGCCTGAACGTCAAGGGCGCGGGCATGTATAAGGCGCTTTGCGAGGCGCTGGGCGTGCCCTACGGTCAGCCCGGGGCGCTGGTGCTGGGCTTTACCGAGGACGACCGGCACACGCTGGGCTTGCTGCTCAAGCAGGGCGAGCAAAACGGCGTGCCCGGGCTGGACATCCTCGAGCGCGACGAAATCGTTAAAATGGAACAAAATGTCAATCCCGCCGTGTCCTGCGCGCTGTACGCGCCGACAAGCGGGCTTGTCAGCCCATACGAACTTACCTGCGCGCTCGCGTCGAGCGCCGCCGAGAACGGCGTGGAATTCCTGCTGGACACGACCGCAACGTCGCTGCGCCACGAGGACGGCGCGTGGGTCGTCGTCACGGACAAGGGCGAGCTTCGCGCGCGCGCCGTCGTCAACTGCGCGGGCGTGGGCGCGGGCGATCTGCACAACCAGATTTCCACGCGCAAGGTCGAAATCGTCCCGCGCCGGGGCGAGTATTACCTGCTGGACAGGACGGAAAAGCCGCCGTTCACGATGACCATGTTCCAAGTGCCCTCCGCGATGGGCAAGGGCGTGCTCGTCAGCCCGACGACGCACGGAAACCTGCTGTTGGGGCCCTCCGCCGAGGACATCGGCGACGCGCGGGACACCGCGACGACGCGGCAGGGGCTGGATTTCGTCATGGACAGGTGCAAAAGGACGTGGGCGCAGGCGAGCACGCGCGGCGTGATCACGACGTTCTCGGGCATCCGCGCGCACGAAGTCGGCGGCGATTTCATCATCGGCGCGGTCGAAGGCGCGCCCGAGGGCGCGTTCGAGGCGATCGGCATCGAAAGCCCGGGGCTGTCCGCCGCGCCCGCCATCGGTCAGGAGCTGGGCGACTGGGTGGCGTACTCGCTGAAGCTGCCGAAGAATGACGCGTATATCGCGCCCACGCCGCTGCCCAAGCCCTTTTCGCACATGACGGCGGACGAGCGCCGCGCGGCATATCAAAAAGACCCTGAATACGGCGCGATCGTCTGCCGTTGCGAGCAGGTGACGGAAGCCGAGATTCGCGCGAGCATCCGCCGCCCCTGCGGCGCGCGCACCATCGACGGCGTGAAGCGCCGCACGCGCGCGGGCATGGGCAGGTGTCAGGGCGGGTTCTGCAGCCCGCGCGTTCTGGAGATCCTCTGCCAAGAATTGGGAAAAACGCCACTGGAGATCACCAAATGCGGCGGCAATAGCTATGTGCTCGCCGGGACGCTGTCGGATATCGCGCGGGAGGCTCAAAACGATGGAAAATAAAGTATTCGTAGACGTTTTGGTGATCGGCGCGGGGCCTGCGGGGCTTGCCGCCGCCATCGCCGCGCGCAACGCCGGCGTGGAAAGCCTTGTCGTGCTCGAGCGCGAGGAAAACGCGGGCGGCATCCTGCGCCAGTGCATCCACAACGGCTTCGGGCTGCACAGGTTCAAGGAGGAATTGACGGGTCCCGAATACGCCCAGCGCGATATCGACGAGGCAAAGCGCCTCGGCATCGACGTGCGCACGGGCGTGACGGTGCTGACGGTTTCCATGGACAAGGAAGTCACCGCCATCAGCCGCGCAAACGGCTTGCAGGTGTTCCAAGCGAAAGCCATCATCCTCGCGATGGGCTGCCGCGAGCGTCCGCGCGGCGCGCTGGCGATTCCCGGCACGCGCTGCTCGGGCATCTACTCGGCGGGCACGGCGCAGAAGTTCGTCAACCTCGAGGGCTACATGCCCGGCAGGCGCGTGGTCATCCTCGGCTCGGGCGATATCGGGCTGATCATGGCGCGCCGCATGACGCTGCAGGGCGCGAAGGTGCTCGCGTGCGTCGAATTGATGCCGTATTCGTCGGGTTTGAACAGGAACATCGTCCAGTGCCTGCAGGATTATGACATCCCGCTGTACCTCTCGCACACCGTCGTCGATATCCACGGGCGCGACAGGCTGACGGGCGTGACGGTCGCCAAGGTCGGCGACGACCGCAGACCGATTCCCGGCACGGAAATCGAATTCGACTGCGACACGCTGCTATTGTCGGTCGGGTTGATTCCGGAGAACGAGCTTTCGCAGGGCGCGGGCGTGCAGCTTTCGCCGCTGACAAGCGGCGCGGTCGTGGACGATCATCTGGAGACGAGCGTTCCGGGCATCTTCGCCTGCGGCAACGTGCTGCATGTGCACGATCTGGTCGACCACGTATCGGCGGAGAGCTTCCGCGCGGGCGAGGCGGCGGCGCGGCTCGTCATGGGCGGCGCGCGGCGCGGCGAGCGTATCGCCGTGCGCGACGGCGCGGGCGTGCGCGGCGCTGTGCCGCAGAGCCTATTGCTGGACAAAGAGAACCTCGCGCCCATCGACGTGATGTTCCGCCCCGACCGCGTGTATCAGGGGCATTACCTCGTCGTTAAAGCCGACGGCAAGGTGCTCTCCTGCCAAAAGAAAGTCATCCTTACGCCCGGCGAAATGGCGGTCATGACGCTATCTGAGAAGCTGCTGCAAGGCGCGGTCGGCGCGAAGGAACTGGAATTCTCCATCAGCCCGGAAAAACTGGCGTAGCCGCGCAAGCACCACATAAACACCCCTGACATACGATGTTAACGAATCGCATGAAAGGGGTGTTCTTCTATGTCTGAAACCACGCAGACCGCCTGCGCCGCCACCTATGTCGTCAAGCGCGGCGACAGCTTTTACCTCATCAGCCGCAGGCTGGGCGTGCCGCTGCGCGACCTGCTCGCCGCCAATCCCGACATTCACCCGGCGCGGCTGACGGTGGGCGACGTGCTCTGCCTGCCCGTCACCGAGGACGCGCTCACGCCCGCGAAGGACTGCCCGACGACGCCGCCGAGCGAGGAAAGCGGCGAAACCGAGCAGCCGCCCGCCGAGGAAACGCCCCCGACCGAAACGACCTGCCCCGAGGGGCGGCGCGCGGTCATCGCCGAGGGGCAGACGGCGAGCGATTTACAGTTGCAGTACGACTTGAGCCGCCACACGCTGGAGGCAGCCAACCCCGACACCGACTTGGACGCGCTCGCGGCGGGCGATATCGTCTGCGTGCCGCCGGTCAACCTGCCCTGTTCGCTGCCCGCGACCGTCGAATTGACCGAGGGGCAAACGCTCGCGTCGGTCGCCGTGACGTACAACCTGCCCGTCGCCTCGCTGCTGCGCGCCAATCCATGCCTCGCGCCCGACGATTTCATGGCGGGCGTGACCATCAAGCTGCCGCAATAAGCTACGGTTTCTTGTTGTACACGGGTCCCAGCGCAGCGTAGCGCCGCGTGATCCACTTGCAAACGCCGTCCAGCCCCGGGTAAATCATGCGCTCGGAGATGTTGATGTAGTCGAGCTTGTCGCGGATTTCGAGCTTGACCTCCTTGGGGATGACGATGCGCACGATGGCTTCGTCTACGCCCGGCAGATCGGCAAGCGACTTCTCCGGCGCGGACAGCACCGCGAACAGCGCGTATTGGTTGGCGATCCTGTCGACCATCGAGGCGGGCTCGAAAAAGAGCGCGAACGGCGTTTCCGAGAGCTGGGCGAGCGCCTCGAAGCCGTCGCCCACGCGGTCGAGCATTTCCATGGTGAAAATGTTGGCGTGCTCGGTCGCGAGCAGTTCCTTGAGCGCGGGGGGAAGCTGCGCGTTGACAAGCTCGGTATTGACGCACCAAATCGCGCCGTCCCGGTCGTAGGCGCTCACGTCCTCTGTGGCGAAATGCGCCGCGACCAACGGCGAATAGGTCAGGTCCAGCAGCCGGGTCGGAAGCCCGTGCTGCTGGGCCATCGCCAACACTTGCCAGAAGGACTGGCATTGCGCGATATCGGAATAGCCGTATTTACGGAAGCTGCGGAGCATCTGCTTTTCGAGCGCGAGGTTGTGCGCGCAGGCGCGGTGCAGAGACGGCGTCAGCCCCCACGCGCTGTTTGCCGCGCCGCGAAACACGCGGTTATTGCGGTAGCGCATGATGCTCTCGTCCCATACCCCGTCGAAAATCGCCTTCTGCAAATCGTCCCAGCCGCCGATGACAATGTCCCTCATAGCCAGTCCCCCTTTGTCTGCATGGGTAGTATACACATTCGCGCGCCGTCTGGCAAGCGATGCCTTTCGTGCATACATTCACAAAATTTTCACTTGTCCTTTTCCGCAAGTTCCTGTATAATATGCTTCGTTGCAAACGGAATGAGAGGAATGGGGAGTTTATCATGCGGAAACATGCTTTGCTGGCGTTGATTTTGGTTGCGTCCGTGCTGCTGTCTGGGTGCGCGCTGGTCGTCAAGGATCAGGACGTGGACAACGCGCGCGTCATCGTGGACGTAAACGGCGAGACGGCGGACAAACAGACGGTGCTCGCGGCTTATGAAACCAATTTGAGTTATGCCCAACAGGAAGCCTACATGTATTATCAGTACGGGCTGACCAGCAGCTACGAAGTGGACGAACACGAAGTGCTGCACGAGACCATCGAATCCTTTGTGTCGCGCTTTGTGCGGCTGCAAAAGGCGAAGGAGCTTGGGCTGGACGCGCTGGACGAGCATGACGAAGAGCACATTCAAGAGGACGCGCAGACGGAGTATGACTCCTATCTGGAGCAGGTCAAGTCCATGGACTTTGCCGAGACGACGCTCGAGGGCGACGAACTGCAAAAAGCGCTTGCCGAGAAGCTCACCGAATATGGTGTAACGATGGAGCAGATCACCGAGTCCGTCCGCGAGACGCGCGTTATGGACAAGCTCCGCGAGCACGCCATCGAGGGCGTGACCGTGACCGACGAGGAGCTTCAGACGCTGCTGGATGAAAAGGTCGAGAGCGCGAAGACGACCTACGCCAGCACGCTTTCCTCCTACGGCTACTCCGTCAACAACGGCACGACCGTGTATTACGCCCCGGCAGGGTATCGCTACGTCAAGCAGATCCTCGTCAAGCTGCTCGAGGAAGACAACACCGCCATTACCGACATCAACAAGCAGCTAACGACCGCCAACACCGCGCTGACCGAGGCGAACACCGCCGTGACCGAAAACGAAACGGCGCTGACCGCCGAGAACGTGACGGACGATGAAAAAGCGGCGCTCGAGGGCAAGAAGGAAGAACTCGCCGCCGCCGTCGCCGAGGCGCAAAAGACGGTGGACGATCTGAACGCGCAGCTTGCCGCCGCCAAGGAAAAGGGTTACGGCGCGATCAAGGCAAAGGCGGACGACCTGTACGCGCGCGCCAAGGCGGGAGAGGATTTCGATGCGCTGGCGAAGGAATTCAACGAAGACACCGGCATGCCCGAAGTCGGGTACGCCATCTGCGACGGCTATATCTACTTTGACACCGCGTTCACCGCGCCCGCTATGGCGCTGGAGAATATCGGCGATGTCGCCGAGCCTTCCGAGGGCGCGTATGGCTACTACATCACGCAGTACGCCGCCGATATCCCCGAAGGCCCGGTAGCGCTGGAATCGGTGCGCGACACGCTGCATGCGGAGAAGCTCTCCGCCAAGCAGGACGAGGCGTTCAACGCCGCGCTCGAGGGCTGGATCGCCGAGGGCAACGTCAAGACGTACGAGGACAGGCTGGAAGACTGATAGCAACAATGAAACGGGCGGCTGCAGGCGATTGCAACCGCCCGTTTTCTTGCATGAAGGAGAGATATGGCATGGCGGACAACGAACTGCGGCGGAAAATCGGGCAATTGGCGCTCGTCAGTTTAGATGGCGATACGCTGGACGCGCCCGCCGAGGCGTTCCTGCGGGAATATGCCGTCGGCAACATCATCCACTTTGGCAACAATGTCCGGGATTTTGCGGGCGCGAGGGCGCTCAACGCGCGGCTGACGGCGCTGATATCGGAGGTCTGCGGGCTGCCGCCGTTGATCGGCATCGATCACGAGGGCGGGCGCGTGATGCGGTTCGCGTCGGGCATGACGTGGTTTCCCGCGCAGATGGCGCTCGGCGCGGCGGACGACCCGGCGCTGACTTCGCGCGTCGGCGCGGCGATGGGCGAGGAGCTGTCGGCCGCCGGGTTCACCATCAGCTTTTCACCCGTGGTCGACGTGAACATCAACCCGCGCAACCCCGTCATCGGCGCGCGCGCGTTCGGCGACGATCCCGAGGCGGTCGCCGCGCACGGCATGGCGCTGGCGCGCGGGCTGCAAAGCGCCGGGGTGCTCGCGTGCCTCAAGCACTTCCCCGGGCACGGTGACACCAGCGTCGATTCGCATTTCGGGCTGCCGCGCGTGGACAAGCCGCTTGCCGCGCTGGAGGCGACCGAGCTGCTGCCGTACCGCCGCATCCTTGCGGCGCGCGCGGCGGACGCCGTGATGACGACGCACATCCTTTTTCCGGTGCTCGAAAAGGAGGAAGTGCCCGCCACGATGTCCCATGCCATCCTGACCGGGCTTTTGCGCCGTGAGATGGGCTTTGACGGGCTGATCGTCACCGACGGCATGCACATGCGCGCCATCGCCGCGCAATTCGGCGTTGCGTGTGGGTGCGTGGAAGCGCTCAAAGCGGGCGCGGATCTCTTGTGTGTCGGCACGGGCGGCGCGGGCTTTCTGGAGGCGCAGAAGGAATGCCTCGACGCGCTGTATGAAGCCGCCGCGTCTGGTGAAATCCCGATGGCGCGCATTGACGACGCGGTCGCGCGCGTCGCCGCCGCCAAACGCAAGGTCTGTGCGCGAACGCCAGCGGAAGCGCCCGATTTCACGGCGCACGAGGCGCTCAACGCGCATGTTTGCCGCGCGTCGGCGACGGCGCTGACGCCGCTTTCGGGCGCGCTGACCGGGCGCGTGCTGTGCGCGTCCGCGCGCGGCGCGGAAGTTGCTTACGGCTTGACGCACGGCGACCCGCGCCGAACGGCGTTTTATCAGTTTGCGTCTGGCGCGCTGGGCGTACCCGGCTGCGCGCTGGAGGAGGTCGATTGCGCGCGGGAGTATGACACGCTGCTGCTCGGCGCGTCCAAGCTCTCGGCGGATTGCGCGGAAATCAGAGCGGCGAACGGCGCGCTCGCGCGCGGCAAGCGCGTGGCGTTCGTACTGACCGGCGCGCCCTACGGCGCGAACCTGCTGCCGCAAGGCTGCGCCGCCGTGTGCGTCTATTCGCTGACGCCCGCCGCCGTTCGCGCCGCGCTCGACGCGCTGACCGGGCGCGGGGAAGCGCGCGGGCGGCTGCCGGTGCGCGTCGCTTGACGCAGCGCCTTTGTTCATGTTGACATAAAATGACCCAAAAGGTTTGACAGAAGCGTTCAAACTGTAGTATACTAATGGAAAAGAAAGGGTGGTGGCAAGCGCGAGTGAAAAACGCCGAGCTGTCCCATGCCTCGCATGACGTGGATTGCGCCGCCGTCGCGGAAGGGACATACGCCGTCCGCCTGCGCGCAAAGCGCGGCGCGTGCGAGCGCGTCCTGCTCACGCACACCTTCAATAAATACAGGCTGGATTTGGGCTTTCTGCGAGCCGATATGCCGCTTGTTCTGCGCGACGGCGAGTACGACTATTTCGCGCTGACCGTTTCGGGCGAACCGTCGCGCTTTGCGTACATTTTCGAGCTGACCGATGCGAAAGGCGCTGTCTGGTACTACACCGAGGAGGGCGTGAGCCGCGCGTTCGACCCCAAGACCGCGTTTTTCTCACATTTCCAGTACCCTTCGACCTACGCCTGCGATCGGCACATTGCGCCCGACTGGGTGAAAAGCGCGTTCGTCTACCAGATTTTCCCGGAACGTTTTTGCAACGGCGCGGGCGACAAGCCGTACATCACCGCCGCGTGGGGCGACAAGCCCACGCCGACTTCGTTTTTTGGCGGCGACCTGCCCGGTATCCGCCAAAAGCTGCCGTACCTGCGCGACCTCGGCGTGACTTGCTTGTACCTCACGCCCATTTTCCCGTCGATCAGCAACCATAAGTACGATGTTATCGACTATTACGGCGTGGACGAGCAGTTCGGCGGCAAGGAAGCGTTCTCCGCGCTCATGCGCGACGTGAAAGTAGCCGGTATGCGCGTGCTGCTGGACGGCGTGTTCAACCACTGCTCCGACAGGAATCCGTTGTTTCAGGACGTCGTCGCGCGCGGCGCGCAGTCGCGCTATCACGATTGGTTCTTCATCGACGGCGACCGCCCGACGGTCGAGCCGCGCAATTACCAGACCTTTTCCGACGTTGCGTACATGCCGCGCCTGAACACCGGGAATCCCGAGGTCATTCGGTATTTCTGCGACGTAGCGGCGCATTGGGTCAGGGAATACGGCATCTCCGGCTGGCGGCTCGACGTGTGCGACGAGCTGTCCGATGATTTCCTGCGCGAATTGCGCAAGGCGGTCAAGCAAGCCGATCCCGAAGCCGTCGTCATCGGCGAGGTCTGGCACGAGAGCGCGCACTGGCTTCGCGGTGACATGCTCGACGGCGTGATGAACTACGGGCTGACGAAGGCGTGCTTGGATTATCTCGCGTTCAGAACCATCACCGCCGAAGCCTTCCGCGACAGGCTCTGCCGCCTTGTCTGGCGGCATTCCGACGCGGCGAGCGCCATGATGCTCAACCTGATGGGCAGTCACGACACCGAGCGCTTCCTGACGCGCGCGCGCGGCGACGTGGCACGGCTGGAGATGGCGTATGCCGTCGCGTGCTTCGTTCCCGGTATGCCCTGTGTGTATTACGGCGACGAGATCGGCATGACGGGCGAGGGTGACCCCGACTGCCGCAAGGGTTTCCCGTGGGACGATTACGACGCGAGCGCGCGCCCGCGCCCGGCGTTTCAGGCGCTCGCCACGCTCAAGCGCGAGCCGGAGTTTGCCACCGCCGCGTTCTCCATCGACGTGCAAAACGGCGTGCCTTGCCTATACCGCAGGGGCAAGACCAAGGACTACTGTTTGCTGCTGAATCCCTCGCGCCGCGAAAAGACGGCGCGCTGCCTCGGAGAGGAATACACGCTCGCGCCCGACAGCTACCGTATGATAGAAGCCAATCATGAAAGGACGGATGAACCATGAAGAAGCTCGTTTCCCTGATTGCAGTCCTCGCGCTGCTGCTCTCGCTCTGCGCCGCGCCCGCGCTCGCCGAAAAAAGCGCGATGTACGACGCCGTGATGGCGCGCTTCACGGGCGAACTCGAACAAGGCGCGGTGGTGCAGGTGCTGGAAAACAACACCGCCATCGAGCTGGGCTATGTGCAGGCGCTGATTGACGCTTTCAACGCCGCCTATGCGGACAAAGGCGTGTCCGCCGTCATCATGGACATCGACCAGTATTCCGACCTCGCGACCGACGGTCCCTACGGCTACGGCCCCGACGTGTGGTATCAGGCGAACGACATCCTCATGAAATACGCCACCAAGCAGCACCTGCTGCCGCTCCCGGTGTACGACATGGAGTGCTACGAGAAGATCCCCGCCAACGCGTGGGACGCGTACGCCGTCGATATGAACGGCGAGACGTTCTTCTGCGGCGTTCCCCTGAACGTGCAGGCGGGCATGCTCTACTACATCGAGAGCATGCTGCCCGACGATTGGCAGGCAAACTGGGACGTGAACGCAAACGGCACGCCCGACTTCTTCGAGAGCTACACCGCGCTGTACGCCTTCAGCAAGCAGACGCAGCAGATCCCCGGCGGCAAGACGGAGTACGGCTATCTGGACGATTTGGTGGACACCTATTTCTCGTCCGGGTATCTGTTCACCTTCGGCGGCTATGTGTTTGGCAACAAGGATACCGACCCCGCCGACATCGGCTTTGCAAAGGGGAACGCCGCCAAGGGCGCGTGGATGCTGCGGCAGTGGGCGGACTTGATGAACAACACCGAGTGCCTCGACAAAGCGTTTGCCGCCGCCGCGTATGCCTACATGGCGGCCGGGAAAATGCTCTGCACCGTCACCACGCCCGACGTATACCGCATGTTCATCCGCGCGATGGTGAACACCGGCAAGTGGACGGAGGAGACGGCGATCGCCGATCTGAAGATGGTGAACGTGCCGCGCCTGCCCGTTTCGGGCGATTTGACGGCGGACGACTGGCAGGAGACGGTGCAAAACCCCGCCGCCGCCCAGACCACCGTCATGATGGGCGGCATCAACGGCTACGGCATCTCCGCCTATACCCAGTGCCCCAACGCCTCGCTGGCGTTTGTGGAGTTCGCGTGCGGGTATGAACAGGTGCTCGCGCGCAACAAGACGCTGGGCATCACCCCGGCGCGCTCGGATGCCGCCGCCGAAATCGGCAAGACCGACCCGACCGTGCAGGTGATGTTTGACAACCTCGACGCGGGGCATATCGACATCATGCCCGCGATCACCGAGGTCGGGCAGATTTGGACGCCCAGCGAGTCCTTCTTTGTCGACCTCGCGACGGACGCGTACCGGCTAGACCGAGGCGAAACCGAGCTGTACGACACGATTGAGAAGATACAGGCGGGGCTGGAAAAGATGGTGCAGCAGATCTACGACGCCATCTTCACCCTGCAATAAGGAAGTGAACACGCCATGACCGGCGCGCAGGCACGCCCGCGGGCGTTGCTGTCCTCGCCCTATCAGGTCAAGTGCTCGATGCTGCTGATGGGGCTGGGGCAGCTGCTGTGGGGGCAAATCGTCAAGGGGCTGTTCTTCATCGCGTGCGAGGGCGCGCTGGTGGGCTATTTCATCGCGCGCGGCTTTAACGATTTTATCGGCTTCTTCACGCTCGGTACGCGCGAGGAAAACCTCTGGCTCGGCATCCCGGGCGACAACTCCATGAGCATGCTCATACTCGGCATTTTCTCCATCATCATGCTGGCGCTGCTCGTCGTGCTGTATATCGCCAACATCCGCGACGCGCTCTCGACCGCGAGTGACATTCGCGCAGGCAAGGGCGTGAAGCACATCCGCCGCACGATGGGTGCGCTCGCAGATGAAAAGTTCCATGTGACGGCGCTTTCGCTGCCGATGGTGGGCGTCGTCGTGTTTTCGGTGCTACCCATCGTGTTTATGATTCTTCTCGCGTTCACCGACATCGGCGGCACGACGGTCTATCCCAAGCTCGGGAACTGGTCGTTCTCCGCGTGGCAAAAGCTCTTTTCCGTCGGTCAATTGGGCGCGACGTTCGGCAAGATCCTGCGCTGGAACGTCGTCTGGGCGGTGCTCGCAACGGTCGTCAATTTCTTCGGCGGGCTGGCGCTGGCGCTGCTGTTCAACAAGAAGAACGTCGTCGGCAAGCGTATCTGGCGCGCGTTTCCCATCCTCGCCTATGCCATCCCGGGGTTCATCAGCATGGTGGGGTTCAAGTTCATGTTCTCGCAGTCCGGCCCCATCAACGCCATGATCACCGATGCCGGGAAGGACGCAATCTTCTTCCTGACGAACGACGCTTCCGCCAAGTGGTGGGCGCGCGGCATCGGCTTGTTCGTCAACGCGTGGATTTCCATCCCGTCCGTCATGCTCATGGCGACGGGCATCCTCGGCAATTTGAACCCCGACCTCTACGAAGCCGCCGATATCGACGGCGCGACGGGGCTGCAAAAGTTCGTGAAGATCACGCTGCCGTTCGTGGTGTTCTCGCTCACGCCCGTGCTGATTTCGATGTTCGTGGGGAGCTTCAACAACTTCGGCATCTTCTTCTTCATGCGCTCGGGCGTGTACTCGCTCTACGGTGACTATTTCCTCGCGTCGGATACCGATTTGCTCATCAACTGGCTCTATAATCTCTCGGTCAGCAATAATTACTACTCCATCGGCGCAGCCATCAGCCTTATCATCTTCCTCATCACGGGCACGGCGTCGCTCTTTGTGTACGTGCGCACCGCCGCCTATAAGCAGGAGGACACGTTCCAATGATGAAAAAGCTTGCCGCACCAAGGTTTTTGCTGTTGCTCGCGGCGGCGGCGGTCGCCTTCGCGCTGTCGCGGCTGGTCGCCGCGCCCGCGTTCGTGACGGGCATCCTCGCGGGTATCGGCGCGTGGCTGCTGGCGTGGGCGGCGCTGCATCTCGCGCTTTCCGACCGCGCCTTCCGGCGCTGGTTTGACAACGCGCACACCTACCTTGTGTTGATCGTGATATCGGCGGTTTTCGTGTTCCCGTGCCTGTGGCTGATTCTCTCGAGCCTGTCCAAGTCCGGCAGCCTGTACGACTTTCGCGGGTTCTTCCCGCCGGAATACAGCCTGCAAACGTTCGTTGATTTGTTCACCGACGACGTGCAGGGCTTGTACCCGTACAAAACGTGGTTTCTCAACACGCTCTACGTTTCGTCGCTGAGCTGCGTGCTGGGCACGGTGCTCGTCGTCCTCACGGGTTATGTCATGAGCCGCTTCCGCTTCAAGGGGCGCAACGGCGTAAAGCAATTGACGCTCGTGCTGGGCATGTTCCCGGGGTTCATGGGCATGACGGCGATTTACATCATCATGAACCAGTTAAAGCTCGTCAACCAGCTCGAATCGCTGATTTTCCTCTACGCGGGCACGGCGCCGATGGGCTACCTCGTGCAAAAGGGGTACTTTGACTCCATCCCGTACACCATCCACGAGGCGGCGCGCATCGACGGCGCGAGCAATCTCAAAATCTTCTCGAAAATCACGCTGCCGCTGTCCAAGCCCATCATCGTTTACACCGCGCTGATGCAGTTCGCGTGGCCCTGGAGCGACGTGCTACTGCCCAAGCTGCTGCTCAAAAACCGCGCAAACTGGACGGTCGCTGTCGGGCTGTTTTCGATGGACGAAACGTACTTCGCGCGGTTTGCCGCAGGCAGCGTGTTCATCGCCGTGCCGATCGTGATTCTATACTTCTGCCTTGTGAAATACATCGTCGGCGGGCTGACCGCGGGCGCTGTGAAAGGGTAATGCGATTGATGAAAAAGCTCGTCTGTCTGCTCGCCTGCCTCGCGCTGCTGGCTTGCTGCGCGCCTTCGCTCGCCGATTCGCGCGAGGACATGACCGATAACTGGTACGAAATCTTCGTGCGCTCGTTTTACGATTCCGACGGCGACCGCGTCGGCGACTTTGACGGCGTCACGCAAAAGCTGGACTATCTTCAGGACTTGGGCATCGGCGGGTTGTGGCTGATGCCTATCCACCCGTCGCCGAGCTACCACGGCTACGACGTGACCGATTATTACAATGTCAACCCGGAGTTTGGCACGCTGGAAGACTTCCGCGAGCTGCTGTCGGCGGCGCATGACCGCGATATCCGCGTCATCATCGACCTTGTGCTCAACCACACGAGCAACGAGCACCCGTGGTTTCAGAGCGCGCGCTTCGAGGAAGGCAGCGCTTATCGTGGCTGGTACAACTGGTCGGATACTTCGCGCTCGGGGTATAACAAGGGCGGCGACGCGTATTACGAGAGCCGATTCGTCGCGTCCATGCCCGACTTGAACCTCGATAACCCCGAAGTACTCGCCGAGCTGGAGAACATCATGCGCTTCTGGCTCGACATGGGCGTGGACGGCTTCCGGCTGGACGCCGTGACGAGCTACTACACCGGCAGCGTCGAGAAGAACACGCGCTTCCTTGCGTGGGTGTCGGAGACGGCGAAAGCCATCAAGCCTGACTGCTTCATCGTGGGCGAGGCGTGGGAAAGCTTGTACGTCATCGACGAATACTACCAAAGCGGGCTGGACAGCTTTTTCCTGTTCCCCGTATCGCAGCAGGGCGGATACATCGCCAAAATCCTCAACGAAGCCGACAAAAAGGGCTTGAGCCTCGGCAACGCGGTGACGCTCATGGACGAATACCTCGGCGACGTGCTGACGTCGCCCTTCCTTGGTAACCACGACACCGTGCGTATCGCCAACGCCGTGGGCTATCAATCGGCGACCGACTGCAAAATGGCGCTGGGGCTTGCGTCGATTCTCTCGGGCAGTTTGTTTGTCTACTATGGCGACGAGATCGGCATGGTCGGCGCGGGGAACGACCCCAACAAGCGCATCGGCTTTTTCTGGGATCAAAAGAACACCATCACGCGCGTGCCGCAGGGCGCAACGGCGGCGGAGTATCCGTTTAGCTCGCTGGAGAGCCAGCGGGCGAACCCGCTTTCCATCTATAGCTATTATAAGATCGCGCTGAACCTGCGCCGCGCCTTGCCCGCCATCGCGCGCGGCGAGAACGCCGTGCTTTCGCAGGACGACCCGCAGGTGTGCCTGATGGAAAAGACGTGGGGCGAGGAAAAGCTGCTGGTCGCCGTCAACCTCGACATCGACGATAAGACCATCACGCTGCCCGAAGCGGCGGCGGGGTATACCGCGCTCGCGGGCGAGATCGAGGTATGGGGCAGCGCCGCTTTTGATGGCGGCGAGCTGTTCCTCCCGGCGTATGGCATTGCCGTATTGCGTTGATTCAAAGCCGCTTGGCTGAGAAATACATCACAAGGAGGGTACTTATCTCATGAAAACAAAGGTTTTCGCGTTGCTGCTGGCGCTGCTCATGGCGCTGACCGTCTCCGCGCTCGCCGAGGAAGTGACCGTTACGGTCATGGATTCCGACGGGCTGACCGTGCTCAACGAGTTCAAGATCGAAAAGGGCAAGACGCTGACCGAAGCCGATCTGGGCGTTGCCAAGGAAGGCTATTCGCTGTCGGGCGTGTACGTCACGCCCGCGCTGCTGCGCGCCTATGCGGGCACGCCCATCAACGCCGACACCTCGCTGTTCGTGGCGTGGAAATCGACAGTCGAGGACGCTCGTCCGTGGATGATCGCCGGCTCTCTGACGGGCTATCCCGCCAACAATTGGGGGCACGCTTGGCCGCAGGACGAGTTCCTGCTCAAAAAAGTCGAGGGCGAATTCAACACATTTGCCATCGAGCTGAACCTCTACAAGGGCGACGAGTTCAAGATCGCCGTCATCGATCAAGACTATGTCTGGGGCGACAACCTCGGTTCTTCCTGCCTTGCCGAGCGTACCTATGTCGCGGGCGGCGAGGATGCGTTTGCTACCGGCGCGAACTGCCAGGTGCAGGAAGACGGTCTGTATAAGCTGACGTTCGTCACCGACGCGGAAACGCTCGAGCTTTGCAAGCTGCACGTCGAGCGCTTGGGCGACGCCGCCGCGCCGGAGTTCTTCTACGACCTGAAGATTCACGCCTCGTTCCTTGGCTGGGACGAAGCCAACTGCATCCCCATGACGCGCAACGGCGAGGATTACATGTGGTACACGCTCATCGAGCCGACCGAAGAGGGCGAGTTCGGCGTGAAAAACTTCGGCACGACGGCGTGGTTCTCCAATGACGACGGCTCGAACGTCAAGGTCGCGGCTGGCAAGTATATCGTGTACATCGGTCTGCAGGACAACGTGAAAACCTTCCTCGATGTCGGCACGCCCGCGTACTACGTCGTCGGCACTTGCGGCGCAAAGGGCTGGGCTGCGGACGCCAAGGATGAGAACGAGGCGTTCAAGCTCGTCGAGCAGGCGGACGGCACGTTCGCGCTGGATGTGACCTTCACCGACAAAGACACCGATACGTGGACGGACGGCAAAGTCGCCTTCAAGGTGGTCTACGGCGCTTGCGGGCGCGTGGCGAACGAGTATTGGTTCGGCAGCGAGACGGGCGACAACATCATGGTCGCCCCCGGCGCGTACAATATCTCCTTCGATCCCGCGACCAAGACCGTGACGGTCAAGTAATCGCATATCATACCGATATGGGGCTGCCGCGCGCGCGGCAGCCCCTTTGCGCGCCTTGACGCTCGAGCGAAATGCGTGCTATAATGCGCGGTACGCAGAAGAAGCCGGAGGCAATGCCCATGAAAATCCCAAAGCGCGACGCGCTGACGTGGTTCACCTTTTTCGCGGAGCTGCCCGAGGGCGAGGAACTCATGCCCTATCAACAGGAAATCGTGTTTGCCGTGCTCTCGCAAATCGAGGAAGCGGTCGAGCGGCAGAACAAACTGCTGATGGCGCAAATCCCCGGTCTACGCTCGCTGGAGGACAGAACGTACTATATCGGCGACCCGGCGAAGTTCCCGCGCGGCTGTCGCTCGTGTCTGCTGGGCGACGGGCTGAGCGCGGTGCGCAAGACCAACCGCTGCAACATCGAATGCCCGTTTTGCTATAACTACGGCGAGCTCGACTGCCAGCCGCCGATTGGCGAGGGCATGTGGGAAATCGGCGGCAGCAAGCTGCGCACGGAGGATATCCAGCTTGCGCTGACCGTCCAGAAAAAGCCGACGGGCGTTGCGTATGTGTACCTCGAGCCGTTCATGGAAATCGAGAAGTATTACGATGTGATTCGCATTTTTCACGCCGCCGGGGTGCATCAGCACCTGTACACCAACGGTCTGCCCGCCAATGAAAGCAACCTGCGCGCGCTGGGCGAGGCGGGGCTGGACGAGCTGCGCTTCAACCTCGGCGCGTCGGACTGCGCGGACAGGGTGATTCGCAATATCGCGCTTGCCAAGCGCTTCATCCCGCGCGTCGGCATCGAAACGCCCATGACCCCCGCGTTTTTCGAGCGCTTCTTTGAAAAGAAGGACGCGATCCTCGCGACCGGGCTGGATTTCATCAACTGCGCCGAGCTGCACCTCAACCCCAACAACATCGGCAATTATCTGGGCGAGCCGATGTACTGCCACCGTCACGGGTACATCTCGCCCGTCTGGAGCCGCGCGCTGACGCTGAAGTTCATGCAAATCGCCGCCGAGGAAGGCTGGGGCATCGTCGTGCACGATTGCTGTAACCACACCAAGTTCGCGCGCGACCTCAACCTCCGCGCCAAGGAGGGCGCGTGCTTCGGCGCGAGCAGCTACGGCAGCGAGTTTGAGAACCTGCCCTACGAGGCGTTCCTGCCGACTTTGCGCGACGAAAACTTCCATTTTCTGACAGAAGAGGAACTGCCGCGCGGTTATCGCCCGGGGGAAGTCATGCCGTGATGCGGCGCGTCGCAAAATTGCGCGCTACCGGGATGAATCGGCGGCGCGCATCCGTCTATATACAGAGACGGTATTGGAGGGAATGACTGATGAAACGTTTGATCGCATGCTTGCTTTCGCTGTTCCTGCTATTGGGCGCTGCCTGCGCCGCCGAGGTCGTGGGTATCACCGGGGAGTTCGGCGACGATATGATTTACCGCTATGTCGCGCCCAACGGGCAGGAAATCTACTATGTTTCCACCAGCGAGCACGGCGGCAACGTGCGCATGGAAGACGTGAATTTCGACGGCGCGGACGACATTGTGGTGCTCTACGCGCTGGGCGCGTCCAACGTCTGGAACGAGTTTTACATCTGGGACGGCTCTGCATACGTCCTTGCCAAGCATGTCAGCTTTTCGGGCGGGCTGGCGAACTATACGCTGCATCCCGAGCAAAAGCTGGTTTCCGTCGGCGCGAGCAACGGGCTGGCGGGCGCGCTGTTCCAGAAAGCCATTTTCCGGTGGGACGGCGCGGAGATGCAGTGCGTGCGCTACGCCGAATCGGACTATGAGAAGACGTACACGTTCGAGGGCGACCTGTATACCACGGTCGAAAACTACAGCGTCGTCCATATGCGCATGTACGACGCGCGCTATTCTGAGGCGGAAGGGCGGCAGGACGTGTTGATATGGGAGAAGAAGATTCCCATTGAAGCGCTAAACGAGCAGTCTTTCCAAGAACTGGACGATGCTTTCTGGAACGGGCTGCGGTGACGGAGAACCAAGGAGGAAACGTTTGTGCGTAGAAACCAAAGAAGAAGAAAGCGCGGCGGGCTGCTTTGGCGGCTGCTGGCGTTTTGCGTGCTGGTGGGCGTGCTGGTGTTCGGCGGCACGCTGGGCTATCTTTGTTGGGCGGAGGCGACTGTGCCGGTGGCTGGAGAAACGGACGCGATCATCGTATTGGGCTGTCAGGTGCTGCCCGACGGCACGCCCAGCGTGCAGTTGGAATGGCGGCTGGACACAGCGTACAACGCGTATCAAGCGCAGAATCGGCTGATGGTCGTCTGCGGCGCGCAGGGGGCGGATGAACCCGCGCCCGAGGCGGAGATCATGCGCGACTGGCTGACGGCGCGCGGCGTGCCGACGGAACGGATCCTGCTCGACACGAATTCCTTCAACACCCAGCAAAACCTCGAAAACGCCAAGGCGCTGCTGCCCGAGGGCATGACGCGCGTGTTGATCGTTACCAGCGATTATCACCTGCCAAGGTGCATGCAGATCGCGCGCGATTTGGGGCTTTCGCCCAGCGGCGTGGGCGCGCCGTGCAAGCCGGAATACTGGGTCAAGAACCATTTCCGCGAAACGCTGGCATGGGGGAAATACTGGCTGACGCAGATCACAGGGAAATAAGCGCATCGAAAAACGCCCCGCGCGTGCGAGGCGTTTTTGTTTGCTTATACGTACCATTGTTTCTGCGATTCGTACAGCCGCGCGTACTCGCCGCCCGATTCCAGCAGTTCCTCGTGCGTGCCAAGCTCGGCGATGCGCCCGTCCTTGAGCACCAAGATCCTGTCGGCGAGCCGCACAGAGCCGAGCCTGTGCGTGACGATGACGGCGGTGTTATCCTTGGATAGCTCGGCGAAGCGGTCATAGGTGCGCGTTTCCTCGACCGGGTCGATGGCGGCGGTCGGTTCGTCGAGCACGATCAACTCGTGATCGCGGCAGAACGCGCGCGCGATGGCGACGCGCTGCCATTCGCCGCCGGACAGGTCAACGCCCGTCTCGCCTTCTTCGTAGTATTCGCGCGAGAGCACGGTGTCAAAGCCCTTGGGGAACATCGCGCCGTGCGGGTCGAGCGCCGTTTTTTCGCACGCGACGGCAAGCAGCGCCTCGTCCGCGTCCATCTGTCCCGTGGACAGCGCGAGGTTTTCGCGAAGCGTCAGCTGATACTTGCGGAACTTCTGGAACACCGCCGACGCGCCGCGCCAGAGGGACGGCAGCGCCACGTCGCGCAGGTCGGTATCGCCCGCGCGTACCGTGCCGCCTGTCGGCGTGTACAGCCCGGTCAGCAGCCTAATGAGCGTCGATTTGCCCGCGCCGTTCTCGCCCACGACCGCCAGCGTTTCGCCCGGATGCAGCGTGAAGGATACGTTCGCCAGCGCGGGCTTTTCCTGACCGGGGTAGGCAAAGGTCACGTCGTCAAAGACGATATCAGCGCTCCGGTCGATGTCGCGCGCCGCGCCGCCGCGCTCAGGCAAATCCAGAAAACGCAGATAGTTGCCGATTGGACCGAACTGCGTGGACATCGCGCCCATGTGCCGGCACACGACTTCTTCCATGATGCCGTAGAGCATGCCGATGTTGGTGAACACCGCCGCGAACGCGCCGACCGAGATTTCGCCCGCCATCAACGCGTCTACCGTCATGTACAGGATGCCCGCGTACCCCGCGATGGTCACGACGCGCGCGCCCAGCTCGAACAGCGTCACCTTCAGCGACGCGCGGAAGCGCAGGCGGCAAAGCAGCGTCAGCGTTTCGAGGTACAGCTTTTTGAAGAAGTGGAAGCCGCCCAGCAGCCGCGTCTCCTTGAACAGCTCGCGCCCCACCGCGCAGCTCTCGTAGTAGTCATACGCACGGCGCTCGGGCGCGCTCTTTTCCTCGAGGTTGGAAAACGCCTTGGCGCGGATGATTTGCGTCAGCGCGGTCGGCACGAAGATGATGGGCAGCGCGAGCGCGAGCAGCGGCTTGAGCGAAAACAGGTACGCGCCCATGATGACGAAATAGGGCATGTAAAACAGCGCGACCAACCAGAAGAGGAACACGAACCAGAAGCTCATGTCCTTGCCGGATTCGGCTTTGTTGATGTCGTCGAGCTTGTCGGTGTCCTCAAAGCAAATCGGGTCTAGCCGCGCCATTTTCTCGTGAATCCTGCTTGTCAGCCTGCCGGTCACGATGCCGCCCGCGCGTCCCGGCAGATAATTCCCCACGCCGTTGAGCAGCTGCGTCGTCACCTGCATCAGCACATAGACGACCAGCGTCCAGAGCGCTGCGGTCAAAGGGATTTCGCCTGCCGCAAGCCGCGCCGCGCCGTCGAAAAAGCGCTGCTGGAAAAACGCCAGCACGCCCCACGCCGAGCCGTGCAGGATAGAGATCGCGATGCACGCCGACACGATGCCCGGAGCGGCGAAGAACACCATCGGCTGCAGCTTCCAGAACGCCTTGAGCACGCCGAGTTTGGGTTTTTGCTTGGTATTCTCAGCCTTTTTCATACATACCAGCTCCTTTGGCTCTCGAACATGTCGGCGTACAGCCCGCCCGCGCGCATGAGTTCGTCGTGGCTGCCGACCTGCGCGACATGCCCGTCGTCCAGCACGATGATTTCATCCGCCAGCCGCGCCGCGCCCAGCCTGTGCGTGATGAACACCGTCGTGTGTCCGGCGCTCACGCGTCCGAACAGCTCGTAGACCTTGCTTTCCGCCATCGGGTCGAGCGCGGCGGTCGGCTCGTCGAGGATGCGCGCCTGCGCGGGGCTGCACAGGCAGCGCGCCAGCGCCACGCGCTGCCATTCGCCGCCCGATATGTCCATACCGTCTTCCTTGATTTTGCCAAGCGGCGTGTCCATGCCCGAGGGCAGTGCGGCAATCGCCTCCTGAAGCCCGATGGCGCTCGCGGCGGCTTCCACGTCTGGCGTCGCGCCCTCGCGCTGGTCGCCCAGCGAAAGGTTTTCGCGCATCGTCACGGCGTAACGCGCGAAATCCTGATGCGCCACGGAAAACAGTGCTTTGACGCGCGCCAGCGGATACTCGCGCAGCTCTTTGCCGTTGATGAGGATGCTGCCCTCGTAATTATCGTATAAGCCCGTCAGCAGCTTGGTGATGGTCGTCTTGCCAGCGCCGTTCACGCCGACAAACGCGTAATGCCTGCCCGCCTTGAGCGTCATGTTCAAATCTTTGAGGATTTCGCGGTCGCCGCCCGGATAGCGGAAGGAGACATGCTCAAAGCGGATATCGGCGAGCGTGAACGCGGGGTTGGACTGCGGCCTGTCCAGCGCGCCCTCGCGCTCGGACAGCGAAAAGAACGCCGTCAAATCCTTCATGTACTCGCGGTTTTCGGCAAGCTGGCTCAATGCGTAGGGCAGCGTCCACGAGAGCGACTGCACAAGGTTGAACGCCGCCGTCACAAGCCCGATGTACATGCCCGCCGTGATCTCCGCAGAGCGCAGCGGGAACAGCAGCACCAGCGCGATGAGGAAGGAAATGAGCAGCTGCACCAGCCCCGTGCCCTTGATTTGGACGAACTGCTTGAGCTCCTCGCGCGCGTTGATGAGCCGCGCTTTTTCGTAACGCGCATTCCAGCGCTCGTTCATGGCGTCCGTATACCCGAACGCCGCGCGCTCCTCCGCGCCCTCGCGCTCGGACAAAAGTTTTGATAGGTACTGTGCGCGGCGCGAGTGCTTCTCGGCTTCCTTGTTCGCCTCATAGCGGCGCTTGCCCGCGCGCATCGACACCCAAAACAGCGGCACGGTGAAGCCCAGAATCAAAAGCCCCGCCCACCAGACCTGCGCCATCACGAGCGCCAGCACCGATACCAGCGTCACGATCTGCGAGCACAGGGTGAGCGTGCTGCCCAGCCCGGTGCGCACGCGCGCGCCGGGGTCCTTGCAGACGCGGCCGATCAAATCCCAATCGTCGTTGTTTTCGATGTGTGAAAACGCGAGGCTCGCGCGCTTTTCAAACGTCTGCGCGCGGAACGTCTTGTTCAGGCGCAATTCCATGCTGGTGTTGGTGAGCGTCGCCACCGTCCAGTCGATATAGCGGAACGCCACGAACGCGACCAGCGCGAGCATCGGCGGCCAGACCGCCGAAAGCGCCGCTTCGCCTGAAAACGCCTTGAGCGCCGTGTCGATGAACGCCGCGACCGCCAGCACCTCAAAAGAGGGAATGAGCGCCTGTATGCCCGTTGTGATCAGCGTGTACAGCGTCTGCGCCGGAGCGCAGCGAAAAGGCAGCCCGATAAAATCGAGCAGCCCGTACCGTTTCTGTCTGTCCGCCGCCATATGCCTCACCTCACGCGGCAGGATACCATGAATTCACATGTAGGTCAATGATAGACGCATAAGAAATGGATTAGAAAAGGGAATAGGGAGCGTAGGGGCGGGGCTTTGCTCCGCCCGCTGAACAATGCCGGAGCGTCAAAGTCTCTCATTCCTTCCCCGTCTCTCCGTCACACCGTCATTTCCCCGCACACGTTTTCCAAGAGCAGCCCCTTGCGCTCCTCCCAGTCCGCCAGCACCCACATGAGCTTGGCGACCGCCGCTTCGGTCGTCATGTCTCTGCCGGAAAACACGCTTTCGGAGAGGATGTTTTTGCCGACCTCGTAGAGCGAAAAGTCCGTCTTTTCATACAGGCATTGCGTGGTGACGAGCGTTTTCACGCCGCGCGCCGACAGCGACGCGAGCTTATCGACCAGATTCCGTCTGATATAATGCAGCCCGCCCAGCCCGAACGCTTCGAGCACCAACCCTTTTTGCCCGGAATCCGCCACCCAATCCAGCGCCTCGGGCGGCGTTCCGGGCGCGAGCTTGAGCAAAAAGACGCGCGCGTCCAGCCCGTCGCGGCGTTTCCCGCGCGGGAGCGCGGAACGCAGGATGTGCACGCCGTCGGAATCCACAACGCCCGCCAGCGGCGCGTTCACGCTGTCGAACGCGTCAAAGTCGGTCGTGCGCAGCTTGACGGCGCGCGCGCCGCAGATGAGCTTATGATGAAAGGCGATGTATACGCCCGCCGGCGCGGACAGCGCGCAGGAGAGCGCTTCGTACAGGTTGGCGGGCGCGTCGGACAGCGGGTGCAAAAGTGGCAATTGCGAGCCGGTCACAACCACGGGCGTGTCAAGGTCGGACAGCAAAAAGGAGAGCGCCGCCGTCGAGTACGCCATGGTGTCGGTACCGTGCGTGATCAGCACGCCGTCGGCGCTTTGCGCCGCCTCGCGCACAGCGTCCGCAAGCTGCGTCCATTCCTCGGGCTGGATGTTGCTCGAATCGAGCGAGAACACGTCGCGCGCGAAGATGTCCGCCTGGCTGTCGAGCCACGGGGCGCGCTTGAGGATGTCCTTGGCGCGCATGCCGGGCGCGAGCCTGCCTTCCATGTCCACGCTGGCGATCGTCCCGCCCGTCGTCAGCAGCGCGATTCGCTTTTTCATCGGGTACCCCTCCGCCGTCGTAATGTTGTGCGGATTATAACACATTTTGCGGCTGAATAAAAGCCCGCGCGTTGTTGCAAACAGACCGCCGATGCAGTATAATACAGCGTATGCGGGCGTGTTGTCGCGCCCGCGCGGACGACAACCCAAATTTTGACAATCAAGCAGAGGGGAATCATCATGACAGAATTACACGAACACAGCAATAAAACCGTCGTCTCCTCCGAGGGCATGAAAAAGCTCGAGGAGCGCCTCCGGTATTTGACGACCACGCGGCGCGCCGAGATCGCCGAGCAGATCGCCGTCGCGCGCGGCTTCGGTGATTTGAGCGAGAACGCCGAGTATGACGAGGCGAAAAACGAACAGTCGCGCCTCGAGGCGGAGATCCTCGAGTTGGAAGTCACCATCCGCACTGCCATCGTCATTGACGAGGATACCGTGAGCACCGATTCGGTCAATATCGGTACCAGCGTCGTCGTGCGGTACGAAAGCGGCGATCAGGCGGAATACACCATCGTCGGCGCGCGCGAGTCCGACCCGCTGCATAACATCATCTCCAATGAAAGCCCGGTCGGCGCGGCGCTGCTGGGGAAGAAAAAGGGCGAGAACGTGCAGGTCGCCGTGCCGTCGGGCACGATCACGCTGCACATCCTCGACATCCACAGGTGATTTCTTCATTACGAGAGAGGAGCACATCGCATGCAGGACAGACCCGACCAGCAACCGGCGCAGGCGGTTGATTTTTCCGAACAGGAGCGCATCCGCAGGCAGAAATTACAGGCGCTGATGGACGCTGGCGAGAGCCCGTACGCCATCACGCGCTTTCCGGTGACGCATGTCAGCGACCGCGTGATCGCCGAGTACGACGCGCTCGAGGGCAAGGAAGTCACGATCGGGGGGCGCATGCTTTCGCGCCGCGTGATGGGCAAAGCGTCGTTTGCGCACATCCTAGACGCGGGCGGCGAGATCCAAGTGTACGTTCGCCGCGACGACGTGGGCGAGGACGCGTACGCCGCCTTCAAGGACGACGACATGGGCGACCTGCTGGGCGTGACGGGCTATGTGTTCAAGACCAAGACGGGCGAGATTTCGGTGCACGCCAGCAAGGTGACGCTGCTTGCGAAGTGTTTGAAGCCGCTGCCCGAAAAGTTCCACGGCTTGACGGATACCGACCTGCGCTATCGCCAGCGCTATCTGGACATGATCGTCAACCCCGAGGTGCGCGACGCGTTCCGCAAGCGCTCGCAGATCATCACGGCGCTGCGTTCCTTCCTCGAGGCGCGCGGGTTTCTGGAGGTCGAAACGCCGGTGCTGCACACCATCGCGGGCGGCGCGTCGGCGCGTCC
>CAZEIC010000015.1:0-39676 GCA_964512175.1 uncultured Oscillospiraceae bacterium
GCACGCGGTAGCGCTGCATGCGGTCGAAACACACCTGCTTATACATCGGGCTCGCGCCGGACTTGAGGAAGGGCGCTGGCTCGAGGCGCTCGAACGTCTCGTCCTGCAAAAACAGGTCGCGGTCTTTATCATACAGGATGGTCACGCGCTCGGCGACCGCGCGCAGCGCATCGCCCTCCGCGCCGCCCAGCGCATCCGCGCCCAGCAGCAGGTTGTTTTTCGCCAGATAGCAGGTGTAGGTGTTGTTGACCGCCGCGCCGCAGTATTCGTCCGGACCTTTGACGAAAAACAGGCTGTAGCGATCCTTCCCCTGCTCGTAGGTCAACCGGCTGCGCCAGTACCGCGCGGTCTGCGCGTAGACAGGGCGGACGCGCTCCATGAACGCTTCGTCGCCCGTGACCTCGCCGTAGCGCGACAGCGCGTAGCAAACGTCCGCCGTGACGTGCGTCTCGCACAGCCCGATATCCCAGCTCTCGCACTGCTCCGCACCCGTGTCCGCGCACATCCACGGATACCGCGCGCCGTCCAGATTCTGCTTTCTTGCGAGCGCCTCTGCGTCCGGCAGCAGGGACACGCGGTATTGCGCGAGGCTGCGCGCGGCGCTTGGACGCTGCCAGAGGTAGAACGGGAACAGGAAAATGTCGGTGTCCCAGAAGGTGTTGCCCTTGTAGCGCCCGTGCGTCAGCCCGCGCGCGCCGATGGACACGCTCGGGTCGTCCTCGTGGCAGTTGCAGAGCATCTGGAAAATATTGTATCGCAGCGCGCCCTGCAATTCGTCGTCGCCGTCGATCTGCACGTCGCAATCCGCCCAGAGCGCTTCCCACGCTTTCGCGTGCTCGGAAAATGGGTCCGCCTGCTCCGCGTTCGGCGCTTCGCCGTCCGTCAGCACGCGCACGCGCTGTTCGAGCGTCCAAGTTTCGCCCGCGCGCAGGCGCGCCTTGAACGTCGTGACGCACACGCCGCCGTCGATCTCCGCGCGCCTTTCGCACGGCGGCGAGCACGCGAGCGACCAGCGGTATGCCACGCGCCTGCAGCCGTCGCGCGTCGAGAGCGCGAACCCGTCTTCCGTTATCGCGTCCAGCCGGAGCAGCGGCACGGTCTCGGTGTTTTCCACGGTCTGGTCGTCGTTGACGGGCAGGTTGACGACGCGGCTGTCCGCGATTGCGCGCACGGCATACTCGCCCGGCTCGCGCGCCGTGACCGTCAGGCGCTGGCAGACGAGCTGTTTGTCCGCCATCGACACGATGCGCGTAAGCGTCGCCCGCGCCCGCGCGGTCTGATATGCGTGCGTCAGCACGCCGCCGCGCAAGTCCAGCTCCTGCGAAAGCGCCTCGGGGATATCGCCGTCCGGCAGCAGCATGAAAGCGTCGGGCAGCTGCGCCATGTCGGTGATGCCGGGCTTGATTTCCGTGAACAACCCCGCGCGGAACACCGCGTGCTGCTGCGGGTGCGTCTTTTGCCGAAACGCCGGGAAGCCGCGCACGCCCAGCGCGCCATTGCCCATGAAAAACACGCTCTCGCAGAAATCGTCGCACGCGCCCTCATAGCGCACGCGCCACGGCGTAATGTCCGGCAAACGTTCACGCATGCGCGCGCACCTCCCGCATTCTCTGGTATACGGGCGCGCGCGTAACATCGCACGCGACCTCGTAGCTTCGCCCGCCCGCGTATTCCGCGCCAGTGAACACGTCGCGCCACGCGCCGCGCGGCAGGTAGACGACGCGCCCGCACGCGCCCTCGCGCACGATCGGCGCGACCAGCAGCGAGCGCCCGAGCATGTATTCGTCGTCTGTGTCGCACGCGCGCGCGTCGTCCGGGAAATCGACGCACAGGTGCGCCATCAGTGGGCGGCGCGCCGCCACGCAGTACCGCGCTTCTTCATATAAATATGGGCGCATGCGCTCGCGCCAGCGCGCGTATTGCAGGGAAACCGTCAGTACCTCGGGGTCTTGCAGCTTTTCCGCCAAGTTCCACGGGCTGCGGTCGTTGTTGAAGCCGCGCCCGTGGGTCGCGTAGAACTGCCCGCCGCGCGGCTCGGCGTGCCACTGCATGATCGGGCAGAAGCAAGCCAGCGCGGTCGCGCGCAGGTACAGCTCCTTGGAGGGCATCTCGCCCGCGAAGCCGCCGATGTCAAACCCCCAGAACAGCACGCCCGACAGTCCCGCGCTGATGCCGGCGGTCAGCTGGCTTTTGAGTTCATCCCATTGGCTGAGCTGGTCGCCCGCCCAGTGCGCGGGCATCGTCTGCGCGCCCGCGTACCCCGCGCGGCTGAAGGTCAGCCCGTCCACGCCGTTTTCACGCAGGAAGGCGTGATACGCGCCGACGTACTGCCCGGGGTACAGGTTGTGCGCGGCAAGCCCGCGCGTGCCGTCGTGCAGGCGCGCGTCGTTTTCAAACAGGAATTCGCCGCCGTCGGTCTTGAAGCCCGAAACCCCCATGTCCAGCAGGTATTTGCGCTTGGAGAACCACCACTTGACGGCTTCGGGGTTGGTAAAGTCGGGCAGCAGGCTGTTTTTGAACCAGTTGTCCGTGACGCGGTAGGGCGCGCCGTCAGAGCTTTTGACGCAATACCCGCGCGCGATCGCCTCGCGCTCGTCCTCGCGCAGCGCCTCGCCCCATTCGCCGTCCCACTCGTATTTGATGATGGGAATCTGCCACAGAAGCAGCCACAGCCCTGCGTCGCGGATGCGCCGCACGGTCGCCGCCGGGTCTTTCCAGCTTCCGTCGTCGTTCCAGCGGTAGAACGTGCGCTCGTCGCTCCACGCCTCCAGCACCATGACCGACGCGGGATAATCGTATCGCTTGATCGCCGCGAGCTGCGCGTCCACCTCGTCGTCGCAGTTCCAGCCGTTGGCGGACATCCACACGCCGAAGCTCCATTCGGGCGGCAGCGTCGGCGCGCCCGTGCGCTCGATGAACGAAGCCAGCAGCGCGCTTGGCTCGCCGAAGAACAGCGCGTCCTCCGCGTTGCCGCTTTCGTCCAGAAGCTGCGTGATTTCCAGCCGCTCGCCAAAGCGCATGGCGGCGGGGACAGCCCCCAGCCTGTGCAGCGCATAGCCCGCGTCCGTCAGGAAGAACGGCACGGGCAGGTATGTCTGCTCGCCCTGCCGCGTGAATTTCTCCGTCACGCGCCCGTTCGTCGCGCGCCCGCGCTGATCGACCGCGTCAAAGCGCTCGCCCGTCCCCCACACATGCTTGGGCGACCAGCAAAACGTCGCCGTCAGGCGCAGCGCCTTGCCGCATCCGTCGCGCAGCACGCGCAGCGATTCGAGCGCCAGCACCGTTTCGCTTAACCGTTTAAGTTCGCACAAAGCGCCGTTTCCGCCGACCAAGCAGGAAAACCCTTCTGGCAGCGCCAGCGTCGCGCACGTCCGCGACGCACCGCCCGTATCCGCCGCGTCCGTCTCGTACAGGAGCGACAGACAGTCGCCCGCGCGCGCCGTCAGCGCCGTGCCGTCGGCAAACAACAGGCGCGCGCCGCCGCAAAACGCCTCGACCGAGACCGCCGCCGCCAGCGTGCTTTCGCGGCAAACCGGCGCATGATACTCGCGCGAGCGCTCCTCCCCCGCGCAAAAAGAATAGGTGATTTCGCCGCCGTAGGGCGACCCGGGCAGACGGAAGCGGTAACGCCCGTTCTCCACGCGGTACGGGCGAAGCGCCGTTCGCTTCTCGCCGCCGACGCTGAAAACGAGCGTCGGCTCGCACGCGCAGCCCTCCGCGAGACAGGCGACATCGAACGCCTCGTTCTCCAGCGGGAACAGCGGATACCGCGCGTAACCGCAGTCTTCAAAGGGCGTAACGCCCTCGGGCAGGTGCTTTAACATGGCGCATCCTCCGTCACTTCGCGCACCGACGCGCGCTCGACCAGCGTGATCGGCAGTATCAATTCCTGCTTGACATGCTTGCCCGCGTCGCGCCCCGCGATGATCATCTCGACCGCGCGCCGCCCCTTCTCGCCGATGTCCTGATGGATGGTCGTCAGCGAAGGGTCGCACATCTGCGCCAGATACACGTCGTCAAAGGACACCACGGACAGGTCGCGCGGCACGCTCTTGCCAAGCTGCCGCATGCCCTTGATGAGCCCCATGCCCAGCACGTCCGCCGTGACGAACGCCGCCGTCGCGCCGCCGCCCAGCGCCAGCCTGTGCGCGCTGTCCACGCCGTAATCAAAGCTGATCGTGCCGGAATAGACGTTGCGCTCGTCCACCGGGATGCCGGCGGACAGCAGCGCGTCGCGGTAGCCCTCGAAGCGCTTGGAATTCACGCCGTACTCGCGCAGCGAGCCGGAAATGAACGCGATGCGCCGATGGCCCTTGCCCAGCAGGTATTCCGTCGCCAGCCGCGCGCCCGCCTTGTCCTCGATGCCGATGGTGTGGAAAGCGTCGTCGTCCACATAGCTGTCGATCAGCACGATCGGGATGTCCATCTGCTTGAGGTCGGCAAGCCCCTCTGTAGGGTATGTGCCGACGATCACGATGCCGTCCACGCCGCGCGTGCGCGCGATATGGATGTAGTTTTGATCCGCGTCCATGCCCGAGAGCAGCAGGTGATAGTCGTTCCTGCGCGCGGTGTATTCGATGGCGGACAGCAGCTCGCCGTAGAACGGGTTGGCGAACATGAACTCGCGCCCGGGCTCGGTCTGCGGGATGACGACGCCGATGAGGTTGCTCTTGCGGCTGGACAGGCTGCGGGCGTTGAGATTGGGCACATAGTTGAGCTTCTTGACCGCCGCCCACACGCGCGCCGAAGTGTCCGCCGAGATGGTCTCGCCGGGGTGATGGTTGAGCACATACGACACGGTCGTGGTCGACACGCCGACCTCCCGCGCGATGTCCTTGATGCTGGCGCGCTTCATGCCCGTTCACTCCCCCGTGCACGATAACTTAACCGTTTCAGTAGCTGCCGTCAGTATACCAAAGCCTGCCGCGCGTGTCAAGCATTTTTTCGTCGGCGCGCGGCGGCTGACACATTCTCCCATATTTTGCTGGCGATTTTGGTCGGTTGCTGGTATAATGAAGGCGATATCCGCGTCAGGAAAGGAGGCGTGCCAATGAGCGCGCTGTCGGGATACGCCGAGCCGATCATCAGCGCCTGCCTGCTGTTTTTCCCGGTGGCGGGGCTGTTCACGCTGCCGTTCATGGTCGTGCAGTACCACCGCTACGGCGGCATCCCCATCCTGCGCGCGCTGGTGGTCTACGCGCTCATCCTGTATTCGATGTGCGCCTTCTTGCTGACCGTGCTGCCGCTGCCGACCATGGAGCAGCTGGCGGCGATGCCCGCGCGCCCCGTGCAGTACGTCCCCTTTTCGAGCTTCGCCAGCGCCCTGCGCAGCGCGGGCTTCTCGCTTGCGCGCCCCGAAACGCTGCTGTCGCTTGCCAACTGGAAGGCGCTATTCACGTCCGACGGGCTGTTTGAGATCCTCGCGAACATCGTCATGCAGGTACCGCTGGGCGTGTTCCTGCGGTATTATTTCCGCCGCAGCGCCAAGCAGGTGCTGCTCATCGGGCTGTGCGTCAGCCTGTTTTTCGAGCTGACGCAGCTCAGCGGGCTGTTTTTCATCTATCCGCGCCCGTACCGCTTTTGCTCGGTGGACGACCTTATCAACAACACGCTGGGCGCGATGATCGGCTACTGGATCGCGCCCGTGCTCTGCGCGCCGCTGCCCACGCGCGACGCGCTCGACCGCATGTCCATCGCCAAGGAGCGCCGGGTGACGCTGACGCGCCGCGTGACCGCCGCCGTGGTGGACTGGACGATCTACACGCTGCTGTTCACGTTCACCGTATCGCTTTCGACGGAAGCGTCGAAGGTGTTCACGCTGCTGTCCGCCAACGGATACATTATCTGGGTCGCCGTCGTGTTCGTCGGCGTGCAGCGTATCTTCCGGGGCAAAACCATCGGCAAAGCGTTGCTGCGCATCGCGGTGGTGGACAAGGACACGCGAAAAACGCCCTCCGTACGGCAGCTGCTCATCCGGTACGCCGCCATTTACCTGCTCGCGCCGCTGCTGCTCGCGCTGCTTTGCGTCGCCGCGCTGCTCATGGGCATCGCCGTTTTCTATGACGACGGGCTGCTGCGGCTGATTGGCATCATCGGCGCGACCGGGCTGTTGATCGGCAGCGGCGTGTGGGTGCTGCGCACCGTCACCAAGCGCAAAGAATTCCCGCACAGCACATGGAGCAAGACCGTGATCGTCACGACCGGGCGCAAGCAGGACGTTTCGCAGCAGGGCGCGCCCGCCGAGCACGCGTGATTCAGCAGCGCTCCGCGCCGATGCCTTTAAGGAATTGCTTGGCGATGTACATACAGCCCGTCTGGTTGGGGTGGATGCGGTCCCACGCGATGTTGCACGGGTGCATGTGGACAAACAACGCGTCCCACGCCGCCTGCAAATCGACAAAGCACAGCCCGTGCCTGTCCGCCACGCGCCGGACGATCGCCGAATACCTGTCCATCATGGCGCGCATGGGGTCTTGGCGATTGGGCTCCATGAAATACGGGGTCATGAGGATCATGCCCTTGACGGCGGGCAGCGTCTTTGCCACAAGCCGTTCGTAGGTCGCCTCGAACTCGTCCGGCGGCACATGCGTTTCGGGCATGTACGGCGAATCGAACTGCCGCCACACGTCGTTGATGCCGATGAGCACGCTGACCCAGTCGGGCTTGCGGTCGAGCACGTCCTGCTGCCAACGAGCGTCCAGATCGCGGATCTGGTTGCCGCCGATGCCCATGTTGACGATGCGCAGCGAAAGCTCGGGGTACATGCAGCCAAGCAGCGACGCGGCGTTCGCCACATAGCTCGTGCCCCAAGCGTTGAACAGCCCCTCGCCAACGGGGCGTTTGCGGTCGTAATCCGAAATGGAATCGCCGATGAACAGCAGGGTATCGTTCTTTTGCAGCAGCATGCGTTCTTCCTTCTTTTCTCCGCGCCGAAGCGCACATATTCCCATCGGCGTTGAGTATACACGCTGCGGCGGCGGTTTGCAAGCGCGACATGTACGCTTGCTTTGATTGGGATTCTGACGACGACACACGCAAGGAGGCGCGCATGCAAAACGCTTTCGAGGCAGAGCGCAGGCTGATTGGGCAGGGCAAAGTCGCCAAGGTCTTTTTCTGGAACGGCTATGCGTACAAATGCTTTCAGCCGGGGTATCGGCAGGACTGGATCGACTACGAATATCGCATACAGCGCGTGGTCGAGGGCAAAGGGCTGCCGGTCGCGCGCTTTTATCCGTCGGAGTTCGCGAACAGCATCAAAATGGACTATGTGGACGGCGTATCGCTGGCGGACAGGATGCGCCGCGACAAGTACGCGCGCGGGCTGGACGACCTGCTGGCGCTGTTTGACAGCATTCACGAGAAAACGGGCGAGGGCTTGCCGCCCATCAAGCCCGAGCTGCGCGCCGCGATCGCCCGCGCGCCGCTTGCCAGCGGCGTGAAGGAGCGCGCGGACGGCTGCCTCGCCGCGCTGCCCGACGGCGACGCGCTGTGCCATCTGGACTTTCATTTCCTGAACATCCTGTTCTCGCGCGGCGAGTATGTCGTCATCGACTGGGTGAGCGCCAAGTCCGGCGCGCCGCTGTACGATTTCGCGCGCACCTACGTTGTTCTATACGAGTTCGCGTTCCGGTTGTCGGGCAAGTTCCAAAAAATGGCGCTGGCGCGGCTGGGCTGCGGCGAGGACGCGTGGAAACAGGCGGTCTACGTCATGGCGGCACACCGAATATCGGAATTCGACAGCCCCAAGCCCCGGCAGTTGCTGGCGGCGCTTGCATAAAAAACAAAATCATTAGACAAATAACGCCTCGCGCTCGTTATGAGGGTGAAGGGGGTGAAAGCGCATGGACGACGCTCTGCTAGCGAGCGAACTCCGGGAAGCGCGCATCGCGCGGCTCATGCAAACGCACGGGAACGCCGTGCTTCGCGTGTGCTACGCCTACCTCAAGGACGCGCAGCTCGCCGAGGACGCGGCGCAGGACGCTTTTCTCAAGGCGTATCGGCATTTGGACGGTCTTCCGTCCGCCGAGGACTATCGCGAAAAGACGTGGCTTTTGCGCATCGCCGCCAACACCTGCAAGGATTACCGCCGGAGCGCGTGGTTTCGGCACGTCGACCGCACGGTGTCCGCGGACGATCTGGCGGTATCGCGGGCGGCGATGCTCCCCGATGAACGCCAGCTCTGGGAGGACGTGATGGCGCTCGCGCCGAGGCATCGGATGGTCGTCGTGCTGCGCTATTATCAGGACATGTCCGCCGACGACATCGCTTTGGCGCTCGGCGTCTCGCGCGCCACGGTCTACGCACGACTCAAACAGGCGCAAAGCAAGCTGCGCGCCGCGCTGGAAGGAGAATATCATCATGGATGAGAAAGCGCTCAAACGCGCCTTGGACAAGGGCTTTTCCGGGCTGGTGTTCGACGAAGCGCGGCAAAGCGGCGTGCTGGACAAAATTCGAGGAGATAAAGTGATGAAGAAGAAATTTTCCACGGCATTAGCGCTCGCGCTCGCGGCGCTGCTGATTTTCGGCACGGCGTTCGCAGTCGCGACGCTGCGGGACACCGGACGCGAAATCGCGCAAAACGAACAGGATTCCGGATACTTCGGCAAATGGGCGGTCGAGAAAAAGGTCGCGGTCGTGCGCGCGCTCGCCCAGCTCGGCGTGCTGGAGAACACGGACGAGGTCGCAAGGCTCTCGGGCGATTTGCCGGATCACGAGGCGAGCGCGCTTGCCGACGCGGCGATTGAAAAGCTCACGGGCGCGGACGCGGGCGAGGTCGGGTTCATGCGCGTCATGTGCGCGGTCTGGGGCGATTTCACGGGCTGGACGCACGAGCAAAAGGCGTGGTATTCGCGCGTCATGGAGGAAATCGGCATCGACCAGAGCGACAAAACGGTATATCAGGAACCGACGGGCGGCATTGGCGAAGCGCGGGCTATCGACATCGCGTGCGCCGAAATCGCGTCGGGCTACGGCGTGCCGAAGGACGCACTGGATGGTTACAAAGTGACCGTGACCTACGAAATCCCCGAATTCGTGGACGACGGACAGGCGTGGTGGGCGGTGCAGTTTGAAGCGCCAGCCGATATGCCGGCGGAAGAGCGGCTGTTCATCGACCTCGCGCTGCATGTGCACCCGGCGACGGGCGCGCTCTATCAGACGGTGGCGGAGTACCTGCAGATCCTCGAAACGCTGCCGACGCGCCCGACGAACGCGCTGTATCAGAAAATCGACGCGTACTGGGCGGCGCAGAGCGCGCATTTCCGCGATTGGCCGCTGGACGTTCGCGCGCGGTACTCGGACGAAATCACGCCGCTGGTGCGGGCGATCGTCGAAAGCGGCGATTTGACGGCGCTCATGAACTGCGGCTCGCCCGACCTCGCCGTCATCGCGCAGTCCAGCTACCTGTACGGCATGCCGGGCGCGGACGATGTGCCGCAGGCACAGGCATATGACGCGGCAAAGGCGGCGCTGATCAAGGCGTTCGGACTGGACGCGCGCGTGTTCGACCTCTACGGAGGGCACTCGGTGTACTTCGACGTGACCGACCCCGAAAAACCCCTGTGGCGCTTCCTGTTCAACGGCAAATCGCTGCCCGCAGATGAACTGCCGGGCGGCTGGGACGACCCGCTGCTGGATACCTGCTACCGCGCCGAGATCGACGCGAAAACGAGCGCGCCCGTCAGCGCGGAAAGCTTCGCCTTCCGGCTGGAGAACAGGGATTTGGACTACCTGAAACAGTGGTATTGAACGCAATAGCAAGCCCCGGACGCATGCCCTGCGTTCGGGGCGTTTTTGACTGGCATACCGCGAGGTTTTATGGTATGCTAGAAACGAAAAGGAGAAAAAGCATGGTATACACAGACGAAAACGGCATCCTGATTCGCGACATGCGGCAGAGCGACGCGCAGGTTTTCACGGACGCGGAAATCGCACAGGGCTGGCACGCCGACATCGCCAAGTATGAAACGCGGCTAAGCGACCAAGCCGCCGGCAAGTGCGTGTCGCTCGTCGCGGAGTATCAAGGCAATGAAGCGGGCTACGTCCATGTGTACCTTGATTCGGAATGGGGCGCGCTGGGCGGGCGGGGCTATCCCGAGATCGTGGATTTCGGCGTGCTCGAATGCTATCAACGGCGCGGCATCGGCGGCAGGCTGATGGACGTCGCCGAGCACATCGCGGCGCGGCATGCGGACACGGTGTATCTCGGCGTCGGTCTGCACAGCGGCTACGGCAGCGCGCAGCGAATGTACGTCAAGCGCGGCTACGTGCCCGACGGCTCGGGCGTTTGGTACGGCGACAAGGTTTGCGCGCCCTACGCGCCCTGCGAGAACGACGACGATCTGGTGCTGTATTTCACCAAGAAACTGCGGTAAGCGCCCTCGCCGCCCCGGTTGCCTTTCGCCTACTTTTTCTTCGGGAACTCGTTCCGGATGATGGCGAAAATCGCGTCCGCGTCCTCCTCATGCAAATGCGAAAAGGCGTAATTATCGCAGAGCATGTGGCACTTCCTATACGCCGCGCCGTGGTGCTCGAACGTGTACCAATGCCCGCAGTTGCAGCAACGGGGCATTTTACAGTCGCGCCCGTCGAGGATCTGCGCGCGGACGTTCTCCGTATATTTATCCAGTTCTTGGTATGTTTTTGCGGACGTGATGCGGATCTGCAGCGAATACCCGCCGTCCGCCTGCCTGTCCTGATAGGTTTCCTTGTTGATGATGGCGCTTTCCTTGCTCTTGCGGATATAGCAATACACGCGCTTGGGGTTGGTTGCCGAGACGAGATAACCCGCCGCTTCCTCGGAAAACAGCGTCAGCAGGCGCTCGGTCAGCGAGCGCTCGAAAGCGTCCGCGATGTCCGAGCAGACCTCGGGAATCGTCATCGGGATGGATTTGATGCTTCCCATTTGTATACTTCCTTCAATAATTTAATATAGGTACGGCAGCATCTGCGCGGTCTTTTCGCGCGTCGCGGCGGAATCGGGCGAGAAGCGCTCCATGTGCGCGCTGTCATACTTATAGTCCACCACCGAGCACATGTATAGCACCAAGCTCGTGTCGCCGCCGAAATCGTTCTGGATGCTGTATGGCTGGTACGCGCGCATGCCGTAGCCCAAGCTCTCCGGCTCGAACTGGTAGATATCGCCGAAGCTGCGGTAGATTTGGAAAAACTCGTCGGTGATCTTGATTTTGTCGCTGTTGAGGAAATAGCTGACGGTCACGCTGTCGCCTTGTACGTCGATGTACAGCGTGCCGACGACGTAGAGGTTGCTGGCAATCAGCTCGAACGTCTGCCTGCCGTCCTTGGATGCGTCAAACGGCGTGACGCGATACCACGAATCCGTCTGCCCGGGCAGCAGGTCGCGCACGCTGGGGCCAAAGGCGCAGAGCGTGTTTTCTTTCATGGTCACGGTGTCGGTCACGCGCGTTTTCAGCTCTAAGCCGCACAAATCGCACACCAGCCGCTGCGAGCCTTTCTTGGTCGCCGTCGCTTTCTCGATGGTCTGCCACGTCGCCTTGGAATGGTTATACGGCGCGACGTCGCGCGTTTCCACCAGCCCGCAGACGGCGCAGACGCGGCTTTCCTGCCCCTTCTCGGTGCAGGTCGGCGCTTTGACGAGCGTATACGCGCCGAACTGGTGCCCGGGCGAATAGATGGTTTCGGTGAACGTCTGCTTGCACGCGGCGCACGCGCGCTGACGCTCGCCGTTTTGCGTGCAGGAGACAGGCGTGGTCGTCGTCCACGCGGAATAGGTGTGCGCCAGCATGGGGATGGCGAGCGCCTCCTTTGCCGAACAGACCGAGCAAACGCGCGTGCGCTCGCCCTCGAGCGTGCACGTCGGGTCGCGCGTGACGGCGTATGCGCCGAACGTGTGCCCGAGCGCTGTGATCGGCTGCGTCTGCGTGTCGGCGCAGCGCGAGCAAACGCGCGACTGCCGCCCGGGGTTCGTGCAATCGGGCAAGAAATCCGTCTTCCACGCGCTGTAATCATGCCCGAGCCGGGTCAGCAGCTTGTTTTCCGTATGCTTGCAGAGCGCGCAGACGCGCTGCTCCACGCCGTCCGTCAAGCACTCCGGCGCGATGGTCTGCGCCCACGCGCCCCAGCTATGCTTGTTGTTATCGATGCCGATGGGCAAGGTTTGAACGTCGGCGCAGCGCGAACAGACGCGCGTCTGCTCGCCGACCGCCGAGCAGGAATTGGGCGAGACGACCGACCACGCGCCGTAGCCGTGCCCGAGCGCCCACAGCGTCTCGCTGACGACCACGTTGCCGCAATCGGTGCAGCGCTTGGTCTGCAAGCCGTTGGTCGTGCAGGTCGCGGGCGTTTCGATGGTGAACGTCGCGGGGATCACGTGCGGCGAAGCGGGGATCTGCTGCGTGCCGATTTGCAGACTGCAGCGCCCGCAGAACTGCGTTTTCACGCCGGTCGACGTACACGTAGGCGGCGTCGAAACGACCCAAGGCCCGGAATGATCGTGCCCGGGCGCGTAGAGGATGATGATACCGAAATCCAAGCCGCAATCGTTGCAGTGGTAGACTTCCTGCCCGTTGACCGTGCATGTCGCCGGCGTGCTCTGCTTGGAATAGTTCTGGTGCGTGCAGGAAATGGACGCGGCAAGCGCGGGCGCGACCGACAGCGCCAGCAGCAGCGCCAGCAGGACGACAAGGTGCTTTCTCTTCATATCAATCTTCTCCGTTCCACACGCAAAAATCCCGCCATACGGCGGGAAAAGCGGTGTTACTGTTTCTGTCCGCACTCGGGGCAGAACTTCGCGCCGGGGGCGAGCGCCGCGCCGCACGCCGCGCACTTGGGCGCGGATTGGCTCGCGCCGCATTCCGGGCAGAACTTCGCGCCCTGCGGGATGGGTTTTTGGCACGAAACGCACGCGACCGTCGGCTGCGCCGCCGCCTGCGGCGCTTGCGCAAACGCGCCCGTCATCATCTGCCCCATCATCATGCCCGCGCCCATCCCAGCGCCCATACCCGCCGTGCCGGACGGGTTCTGCGCCGCGTCGCGCATGGCTTCTGCGGCTTGGAACTGCGCGTACTTGTTCAGATCGCCGACCACGCCCATCGACGTGCGCCTGTCCATCGCCTTTTCGACTTCCTCGGGCAGGCTGATGTTCTCGATGACGAACGTCTCCAGCTTCAGCCCGAAGGACGCGAGCGAGGGCGAAATGACGGACAGCGCGTAGGCGCTGAGCTCGTCGTAATTGGCGGCGAGGTCGAGCGCGGGAATCTTGCTCTGGGCGATGGCGTCCGACAGCTTGGAAACGATGGTGCGCTTGATTTGCCCCTCCACGCCGTCTGTCGTCAGCAGCGCGCTCGTGCCGAGCACCTCGCGCAGGAAGGCGGTCGCGTCCGCGACGCGGAAGGAGTAGATGCCGAACGCGCGCAGGCGAATCACGCCGAAGTCCGCGTCGCGCATCATGACCGGGTTGCTCGTGCCCCACTTGCAGTCGAGGAACTGCCGGGTGTTCACGAAGTATACGTCGGACTTGAACGGCGAATTGAAGCCGTACTTCCAGCTTTTGAGCGCCGTCATGATCGGCATGTTCTGGGTGGACAGCTCGTACCTGCCGGGCGCGAACACGTCGGCAAGCTGCCCCTCGTTGACAAAGATGGCGACTTGGCTCTCGCGCACGGTCAGCTGTGCGCCCATCATGATCTCTTTGCCGTCCGCGTCATACTTGTACGCCATCGTGTCGCGCGAATCGTCCGTCCACTCGATCACGTCGATGAGCTGGCTTTTGATGATCTTGGAAATGATGCCCATATCCTAATCCTCCCGGCGTTTATTTGCCGCGCTCGCTGGTGAGCGCGAAAAGGTCGTCATTGAGCGTGACGGCGCGCACGTCCAGATCCAAGTCCAAAAATTCCTTGATGCGCTCGATGGCGGCAAGCGCGTGCTCGCGCGCGAACGTCCCGAACGCCTCGGCGCTGGCGTGCGCCGCGTCCGCGTGCTGGCACGCCAGCAGGCGAATGGAGCGCGGCGTGAGCACGACGACGTGATAGACCACGCCGTCCCTGACCCTGCCGAAGAAATTGTTGCGCATGGCGCTCTCCAGCCGTTCGCGGCCGTAGCGCCACCTGTCCGTCAGATAGACCTCACCCTGCGGCAGGTCGATATCGAAGACCATGCACGGCTTTTCCGGATCTACGCGGCTGCGCACCAGCAGCAGACGCTCCTTGAGCGCGCGCGCGTCGGCGATGCCGTCGGAAAGCAGGTCGTGCGCGAGCTCGTCGCGCAGGATGTCGAGCATCGCCGTCTCGTCATAGCCGTCGTCGGCGTAATCGGCGTGCAGGCGATCCAGCAGTTTGCGAAGCTCGCCAAGCGCCGCCCGCTGCGCGCGCTCACTCTGGGCGACCTGAAAAATCGGCAGGCTCGGGCGCTGCTTGAGGAGATAGGCGTACAGGTCGCGCGCGGCGTACTTCGCCAGCGCGTAGCCAATCGCGTCCACAGGGTTAGCGTCCAAAAACGCGACCGCCTCGTCCACATTGGGAACGACGGAGATTGGCAGGTAGCCCATTTCGCGCCAGTTTTCGATGCGCGCGAACCGATTGAGCACGCCCGTTTGGTCGGACACCAGCAACAGCTTGTACATGCAATGCTCCTCCCGTATCAATCCGCCACTATTATACCGGATAAAACAGGTTTTGACAACTTTTTTCGCGCGTCACGCGGGCAGCGCGATTCCCGCTTCGGAAGCCGCCTCGGCAAGCAGCGCGAGCGCGCGCGCGATCTGCTCGGGGTTATGCTCGCTCGTCACGCAGAAGCGCAGGCGCGCCCTGTTTTTCGGCACGGCGGGATAGACCGCCGGCGGCACGAACACGCCCTTTTTGCGCAGCATGTTGGACAGCAGGAACGCGTCCTCGTCCTTGCCGACCAGAATCGGCACGATGGCGGTCTCGCCCGCGAGGCAGGTGTTCATATTGCGCGCGTGCGCCTCCGTCATGAACGCCTGAATGTTCTCGCGCATGCGCGCCATGATGCTCGGGTCGGAGCGCAAAAGGCGGATGGACGCGAGCGTCGCGGCGGCAAGCGGCGGCGAGATGCCGACGGAGAACACGAACCCCGGCAGGCTGTAGCGCAGGTATTCGATGATGTTTTGAGGTCCTGCAAGGTAGCCGCCGCACGCGCCGAGCCCCTTGGACAGCGTGCCCATCTTGATGTCCACGTCGCCCGGGGCAAGCCCGAAGTATTCGTCCACGCCGCCGCCCGTTTCGCCGATGACGCACGCCGAGTGCGCCTCGTCGACCATCAGGAAGCAGCCGTACTGCTTTTTGAGCCGCACGAACGCGGGCACGGGCGCGATATCGCCGTCCATGCTGTACGCGCCCTCGATGACGATGAGCACTTTGGCGAACTTATGCCGCTGCGTGCGCAGGATGCTCTCCAGCGCCGCCACGTCGCTGTGCGGGAAGGGCTTGGCGGTCGCCTGTGAAAGGCGGCAGCCCTGCTCGACGGAGTTGTGCGCGATGGCGTCGTAGACAATCAAGTCGTTCTTGCCGCAGAAATTCCCCACGAACGTGACGTTCGTCGAGTGCCCGCCGACCAGCACCAGCGCGGACTCCGTGTGCTTCCAATTAGCAATCTCGCGCTCCAGCTCCTGATGCAACGGCTTCTCGCCGCCCAGCAGGCGGCTGCCCGACGCGGACGTGCCATACTTGTCGATCGCCGCCTTCGCCGCCTCGGACACTTCCATGCGCCCGGACATGCCCACGTAGTTATAGCTGCCGAAATTGAGCACCGTCTCGCCCGCCATGACGCTGGTATCGCGCAGCGGCGAATCGTGCGCCACGAAATAGGGGTTATCGCCAGCGCCGATCAGCGCCTGCTGACGCGCGTGGAACGCCTGAAACTCGGGCGAATCCTCGAACTTGACAATGGGGACGACCTCTTCGTCACGCGCGCCCTCCACGGAATACGCGCTGTGCCCGCGAATGCGCTCGTACAGAAGCGCCGCGAGGTCGGACACCGTCGTGCACCTGCCGTATTCCTCGACCGGGATGAGCACGGAAAACATTTCCTCGACCTTCAGCGAAAGCCCAAGCACCTGCAGGCTGTCGCCGCCGAGGTCCTCGATGAAATGCGCGTCGTCGCGGATGCCGTCGGGCGAGATTTCGAGCGTTTCGGCGTACACGCGGCGCACCTTTTGTTTGATTTCCTCCAGCGCGAGGTCGACCGGCGCGGTCTCCTCGTGCGCGACGGGCGCTTGGCGGTCGCGCGTCTGCGCGCCGAGGTTCAAGTCCAGATCGCGGTAGGCGAGCTTGTTTTCCTCGATGCTCTTTTTGAGCGCGAGCCGCTTGACCTTGATGCCGGCAGACGTCTGGAACTTTTCGGGCGTGACGAGCACGCGCGTGATGCGCTTGATCAGCGGCAGGCGGCTGTTGATCTGCGCGATGGCGCGCAGCAGCGCGCGCAGCGCTTCGTCGTCCTTGTAGCGATCGCCAACAGAGAGCACCAAGGTGATGTCCTCATACGCGGCGCTGCGGCGCTTGCGCTTGAGCAGGTTGACGTGGCTCTTGCCGGTGTTGCGCACGCCGAGCACGCAGAACTGATCCACGCCCTCGAGCGCGCTGAAGGAATCCTCGATTTCGTCGGGATAGACGTTCTCGCCAGATTCGTTGATGATGACGTCCTTAGAGCGCCCCTCGACGTACATCCTGCCGCCCTTTTCCAGACGCACCACGTCGCCCGTTCTGTACCAGCCCTGCGCGTCGAGGTCGGGCGGGAGCAGCTTACCGTCCACCAGCCTGCCCGTGTGCAGGGACTTGCCGCGGATGAACATTTCGCCGCGGTTGGAGCGCGCGCCGTCCGACTGCACGCGGTATTCCGCGCTCGTCAGCGGCATGCCGACCGAGCCGGACGTGCGCGTGCGCACCTGCATGCTCGTCTCGACCGAGGTGATCGCCGTCTCCGTCATGCCAAAGCCCGACACCGTGTAGTACCCCAGCGCCGTCAGCGTGCGCATATGCTCCTGCGGCGTATGGCTGCCGCCGAGGATCACGCAGTGCACGTCGCGCCCGAGCATCTGGTCGGTCACGCTCGCAAAGAGCACGTTGCGCGCAAAATCCATGCCCGCCTTGGGCGCGAGCGTCTGCAAAAACAGGCTGAACCCGCGCATGCTCTTGAACAGCGCGCGCGAGAGCGCCGGCTTCTTGGAGATCTTCTTTTGTAGCGACACCGACAGGTTGTTCGCCAGCAGCGGCACGGCGACAAGGTGCGTGATGCGGAAGCGCGTCGCCGTTTGCACGATCGTCTGCGGGCTGCGGTCTTTGAGGTAGACGTTTTCAAAGCCCAGATAGTGCATCCACAGCAGGCACACCATGAACCCGAAGACGTGATGGAACGGCAAAAACGACAAAGAACGCGTCGGTTCGTCGGAGATGAGCTGCTTGTTTTGGTTATACAGAAGCTCGCTGTTGAGCACCTGCTCGATGACGGCGGCGGCGTGATAGACGAACACGCGGCTGGTGTCGGTCGTGCCCGACGTGCACAGCGCGACCTTGTCCGAGAAATCGGGCGCGAACCCTTCGCGCAGCGGCATGCGCAGCAGCGCCGCGCAGTCGATCTGCGTGACTTCCCCGCGCAGCGCGCGCCGTTTGAGCGCGACGACCGCGCACGCGCCCGCCTGTGCGAGCATGTAGTCCGTCATGTCGTCCGACAGGTTGAAATCGACGAGCACGGCGGGATACCCCGCCATGATCACGCCCCAGAAGACCGTGAACCAGTCGGGCGAGGTGTCCATCTGGATGGCGACAAAGCGCCCCGCGCGTTCGCGCCCGAGCATGCTTTGCAGGTTGGACGCGCAGGCGCGCGCCCGCGCGGCGTACTCTGCGTATGTGATCGTCACCTCGTCCGCGCCCGCGAGATACCGCGCGGCGGGACGTTCGCCAAAGGCGATCGTTAATTCAAACAGGTTTTCGAGCGTCGGCTTTTCGCGAAGCAGCGCGCCGCGCTCCCTGACGCTTGCCGTCTGTTGCATTGGGCGGTTCCCCCTCTATGCGGATGCCGTGTTATTTTTTGTAATAGCCGCCGATGATCCGGGCAAACAGCCCGGGCGGCAGCACGTCGTGCAAAAGGACTGCCAACCGTTGGTCGAACTTGGCGACGATCAGCCGGAAGGGCATGCGCTTGCGGGACATCGCCCGCGCCACGCGCTCGCCCAGCCTTTGGGGCGACAGCCCGCCGTCCTCGTCGCCGGCGATGCGCGCGGTCGCCGCCTTATACGCCTCGGCATACGCGGGCGTTTGCCGCGAAGCGTGCCCGCGATAGGCGCGCGAACCGCCGGAATGGTCGCCTGGTTCAACGAGCATGACCTGGATGCCCTGCGCGCGCGTCTCCAGCGCGAGGCACTCGGACATCCCCTCCAGCGCGTGCTTGGACGCGGTGTACGCGCCCTGAAACGGGATGCCCAGCAACCCGTTGATGGAGGAAAAGTTGACGATCTTGCCCGCGCCGCGCGCGCGCATGTGCGGCAGCGCCGCCCGAATCATGCGCGCCTGCCCCAGCAGGTTGGTGTCCAGCAGCGCGCGCCACTCATCCGGCGAAACGTCCTCGACCGCGCCCAGCGTGAGCACGCCCGCGCAATTGCACAGCGCGTCCGGCACGCCGAACAAGGTCAGCGCGGCGTCCGAAAAGCGCGCGACGCTTTCGTCGTCCGTCACGTCGAGCGAAAGCAGATACCCCTGCTCGCCCTCGCCCTCGCGCCCGGCAAACGAGCGCGCGCCCGCGACCACGCGCCAGCCAGCATTCTTGAGCGCGAGCGCGGTGTGCTTGCCAAGCCCGCTGGAAGCGCCAGACACCCAGACCACGCGCATGCGCGCTCACCTCCAGACCCGTATTGTAGCGTACATTGTGAAAATACGCAAGTTTTTCACAGTTTTTGTTCTGCTCAAAACGCGAAAGCGCGCCCTCCCAAGCCGGGAAAAGCGCGCAAAACCAGCGTTTCCTACGGTCAAAAGAACACGATTTTCCCGTCGAACGACACCTCGAACCCAAGCCCGCGCACAAGCGCCTCGATCTCCTCGTGCAGCAGCACCCCGCCGTCCGGCAGCCTGCCGCCGTTGTGCGAGAAGTGATTGAGCACGAACACCGTGCGCTCGTCCGCGCAGCCCAGCGACAGCAGCCGCTCGCGCGCCCGCGCGCAATCCTCGATACCCATGTGGCTCTTGCCGCCGGCAATGATCAGGTTCGTACAGTCCAGACTGACGAGATCGAAGCGCCGCCCCGCGAGGTATTCCCACGTTTCTTCCTTAAAATATCCGGTGTCGTGCGCGTAGAGCAGGCGCTTTTCGTCCTTCTCGATGATGTAGTTGAAGCACTTCTCCTTGGGGGCATGGTTGGCAAGCAGCGGCGTGACGGTATACCCCTCGATATTCTCGGGGACGAACTCCGTCAGCTCGCGCCATGCCACGCCCGCCGTCCAGATCTCGCCCGAGGGGTTGCGCTGGATCGTCTCCATGCGGCGCATCAGCGCGTCGTTGCCGTAGAACGTCAGCGGCACGTCGTCCACATCGTTGGCAAACCACGAGCAGCGCATTTTGGTGTCGCCCTCATAAAAGTGGTCGTCGTGCGTGTGCGTGATCAGGCAGGTCTTGATGTTCGGAAAATCGACCCCGCGCGCGAGCATGTGCTGGTAGGTATCGGGCGGAAAATCCAGCAGGATGCGGTCGTCCACGATGGCTTGCGAGCGCGTGCGCAGGCTCGCGCCGCCGCGCTTTGCCGCCTCGCGGCACGCCTTACAGCGGCAAAACAGCCCCGGCCAGCCCTCGGCGGCTGCCGTTCCCAGATATTGCAGTTTCATCTGTACCCTCCTATTTGCTGTTGATTGCCCGCCACGCCGCAATCAGCCTTGGCAGCGAATACGCGGCGTTCGCGGGACTGGTGGACGGCAGGCGGACGATCTCCCGGCGCGTGACGGGGTACGCGAGCTTGCGGTACAGCGCTTCCGCCGCCGCGCCGTTTGCGAAGATCGCGCGGATCGGCGCGTCCCGCAGCAGCGCGCCGATATCGTTGGGCATGGCTTCGCGGATGCTCGCGTCCCGCGAGTTTTCGATGGCGCACGCGGCGCACACGTCCCACAGCGCGACGCGGCTTGTAAGCAGCAGCGCGCGCTTTTCCTCGACCGTCGCGGGCGCGGGCGCGTCAAAAACCGCCGCCAGCACGCGCCAGAAGCGGTTTTGCGGGTGCGCGTAATAAAACCCGTCCGCGCGCGATTTGACCGACGGGAACGTGCCCAGTACCAATACCTCCGACTGCGCGTCATAAACCGGCGCGAAGGGGTGCTTAAGTACGCTCATGGACGGCAAAGAAGAAACAACGGCAAGGCTGCGTCGCCGTTCTTTCTTCCATCTTCTCTCTTACTTCTGCCCTTCGTCGGGCGCGTCCGCCTTGTCGCCGCTTTCAAAGTGGCATTCGCAGCACTCGTCGCCGCAGCAGCAATCCGCCTTGGCGTCCTTGCGGCGCTGCTCGACGCTGTCCAGCGCCTGCCGGACGGCGGCAAGTTCCTCGTCGCTCATGTCCTCCAGCTCGCGCACAAACGCCTCGACCTTGGGCTTGCCGGAGAAGAATTCCTTCACGCCGCAGTCGTCCACCGCTTTTTTCACCTTGTCCGCCACGTCCTGCGAGAGCACTTTCGCCTGTTCGTAGGTGATCTCGCCCTTTTCGGCGAGCTTGCCGATCAATTCCTGCGATTTGTCCACCGTGGTGGACACCGCGCCGATGCCCGCCATCAGCAGTTTCCGAAGCTCCGCGCCAATCTGTTCCATGCTGATACGCTCCTTTCGCTCATGCGTCTACCTATTGTATCGCCAATTCGCGCGAAAACATGCGACGCTTTCAAAGTTCGTCGGGCGCTTCGCCGTCCAAAAGATCGACCGCCGATTGCGCGCCGATCGCCTGCACGTCGCGCAGGCGGCGCTCGATGTGCCGCGTTTTCTTCGCCGCGTCGTCGATGGACTCGCTCGCCTGCCGCAAGCGCTGCTGCGTTTTTTCGAGGATGCCCGAGAACCGCGCGAACTCCGTCTTGACCGCGCCGAGCAATTCCCAGACCTCGCCCGAGCGCTTTTCGATCGCGAGCGTGCGAAAGCCCATTTGCAGGCTGTTGAGCAGCGCCAAAAGCGTCGTCGGCCCCGCCGCCACGACGCGGTAGCTCGTCTGCAAGTCCTCGACCATGCCGGGCGCGCGCAGCGCTTCGGCGTACAAGCCCTCGGTCGGCAGGAACATGATGGCAAAATCCGTCGTGCCGGGCGGCGCGATGTATTTTTGCGATATCGTCTTCGCCTGCGTTTTGAGCGCGGCGGTAAGCGCCTTCTGGCACTGCGCGACAAGCTCCGCGTCCCCCGCCTCGCTCGCGGCGAGCAGCCGCGCGTAATCCTCCGCCGGGAATTTGGAGTCGATCGGCAGCAGCACGGCTTTGCCGTCCTCGCGCCCCGGCAGTTTGACAGCGAACTCCACGCGCTCCTGCGACCCTTGCTTGACGGCGGCGTTTTGCTCGAACTGCGACGGATCGAGCGCCTGCGCGAGCAGCGCGCCCAGCTGCACCTCGCCCCAGATGCCGCGCGTTTTGACGTTGGTGAGCACCTTTTTGAGGTCGCCCACGCCCGTCGCGAGCTTTTGCATGTCGCCCAGACCTTTATAGACATTCTCCAATTGCTCGCTGACGCGCGAAAAGCTCTCGCCGAGGCGCTTGTTGAGCGTGTCGTGCAGCTTTTCGTCGACCGTCTTGCGCATTTCGTCGAGCTTTTGCGAGTTTTCGGCGCGCAGCCGCGTCATGCCGGCATCCAGCGTGTCGCGCACGCGCTCGAGCCTGTCGCCCAGCTGCATGGACAGGTTGTGCAGCCGCTGTTCCATGAGCATGTTCGCCGCGTCCATGCGCCCGACCAGCGTCTCGCCCTGCTGCCGCGCATCCTCCGCGTCCTCGCGCGCGCGCGCCTCCAGCAGCGCCGTCTGCGAAGCGAGCGCCTGCAGCACGGTCTCGCGCTCGTTCTCGATTTGGCTTTTGAGCGCCTCCAGCCTGCGCAGCCGCGCAAGCAGACAGACGCACGCGATCAGCAGCCCGACCGCGACCACGCCCATCAGCCCGCCATAGCGCGCAAGCAGCGCCAACGCCTCATCCATGCGATATCCCTTTCTTCCAGTGCTCGTAGCACAGCCCGATATATCGAATTTGAATCTTGCTGTCGTCGATGAGCACCTGCTCGCCCTGCCGAATCACGTTGCCGTCCTTGTCCACGCGCGTGTTCATCGTCGCCTTTTTGCCGCACCAGCACAGCCCGCCCGGAACTTCGGCGATGTCCTCGGCGAGCCGCAGCAGCGCCGCCGAGCCGGGGAAGAAATTCCCCTGAAAGTCGGTCTTCAAGCCGTAACAAAAGATTTCGAGCGAATCCGCCATGTCCGCAAGCTCCGTCACCTGCTCGGGCGACAGGAACTGCGCCTCGTCCACGAACACATATTGGAAATCGGAATGCGCGTGCTGCACCGCCAGCCAGTTGAGCTGCTCGCGCACGCTGTGCCCTTCCGACAGCACGATCTCCGCCTGCGCCGTCAGCCCCACGCGCGAATAGACGACGTTCGCGTCTGCGCGCGTGTCGACAGCCGGCTTGACCAGCGCGACCTTCAGCCCAAGCTGCTGATAGTTATACCGCTGCATCAGCAGCATGGCGGTCTTGGACGAGCCCATCACGCCGTAAAAAAAGTGCAGCATCAGAGCGTCCGCCTGCCTTCCATCGCCTTGGCGAGCGTCACCTCGTCCGCGTACTCCAAATCGCTGCCGACCGGAACGCCGTGCGCGATGCGCGTGACCTGCACGCCCATCGGCTTTAACAGCCGCGCGATATACGCAGCCGTCGCCTCGCCCTCGATGTCCGGGTTGGTCGCGAGGATGACCTCGGTCACGTCCTCGCTTTGCAGCCGCGCAAGCAGCTCCTTGATGCGGATATCGTCAGGCCCCACGCCCTCCATCGGCGAGAGCGTGCCGTGCAGCACATGATAGCGCCCGCGATAATCGCGCATGCGCTCGATCGCCGCCACGTCGCGCGGCTCGCGCACGACGCAGATCTGCCCGTTGCAGCGCTTTTCATCCGCGCAGACCGGGCACGGCGTCACGTCGGCATAATTCCCGCAGACCGGGCACAAAACGATCGCCTCGCGCCCCGAAACGAGCGCGTCGGCAAGCGCGCGCACGTCGCTTACGGGCAGCGAAATGATGTGGTACGCCAGCCTCTGCGCCGTTTTCATGCCGATGCCCGGCAGCCGCGCGAGCTGCGCCGCCATCCGTGCGATGGACTCGATTTGCGAAGCCATGTGTTAGAACATGCCCCCCATGCCGCCCGGCGCGAGCGCGCCCATCACCTTTTCGCGCGTTTCCTCGCCCGCGCGCAGCGCCTCGTTCACCGCCGCGATCACAAGGTCCTGCAGCATTTCCACGTCCTCGGGGTCGACCGCCTCGGGCTTGATCGAAAGCGAAAGCACCTCGCGCTTGCCCGACACCTTGCACGTCACCATGCCGCCGCCCGCCGAAGCTTCGTATTCCTTCTCGTCCAGCTCCTTCTGCGCCTGCTCCATCTGCTGCTGCATCTTCTGCGCCTGACGCATCAATTGCTGCATGTTCGCGCCGCCGCCGAACCCTCCGAACTGATTGCCGCGTGCCATATATCGTCGCTCCTCCTATGATTGTACTGTGCGTAGTATACCACATAAGTTACGCGCAGGCAAGGAGGAGGAGCGACGCTTCACCCAACAATACGAAAGTAACCGGTAAAACGTTGCATAACGCAAAAAACGGCTCATGTCGAGCCGCTTATAGGCGATACAGCCTTACTTATCGCTGAAATCGAGCGTGATATCGCCGCTTGTGACCTCGGCGGTCACGTGGTTCTTCGCGGCGGCGTTGGCAAACGAGCCTTCCGCGCGCTCGCCGTTGACGGAAACGCCGCCGCTGGTGGCGCGCAGCTTGAAGCCGTAGTCGGCAGACGGCGCGTCAAACCGCAGGCTCGCGCTACCCGAGGTGATGCTCACGCGCGTGTCGCCGCGCAAATCGCCGGAGATCTCCGCGCTGCCGCTGACCGCTTCGAGCGTCATGCCCAAGGTAACGAGGTTCTTCCCGGTCACGCTGCCGGAGGTCGCCGACAGCGCGAGCGCATCGGCGCGCACGCCGTCCAGCGTTATCGAGCCGCTGACGCACGCCGCGCGGCAGTCATACGCCGTCACGCCCCGCAGCGTCACGCTGCCGGAGGACGCCTCGCAGCGCACGGTCTTGGCGGCGACGTTCTCCAGCAGCGCCTCGCCCGAGGAGACATTCATCGCGATTTCCTCCAGCGCCACGTCCGCGGGCACGGTGACGGTCGCGTGAATATCGCGCCCAAGCAGCGAGGACAGCGAAAACAGCGACCAGTTGAACTGCTGGTTGACGCGCAGCGTCAGTATGCCGTCCTCGAGCGAAACCTCGTAGCCGTCCTCCTCCACGCCCGAAACGCCGTAACCGTAGCCTTCGCCCGCAACGACCGCGATTTTGGCGCTCCCGGCGCTCAAACGCACGGTGTGGAAGGCGGGCATGTCCGTCTGCGAGAACGTTTCGCCCTCGGACGTTTGAGGCGCGCCGCCCGCCAACCCGACCAGCGCCAGCGCGCTGCCGACCACGATCAGCGCAAGGCAGATGTACACAAATTTCTTCATTTCTTTTCACCCCTCGTCATTCTTTTTGCCAGCGCGCTCCGCGCCGCGCGGTACAGCCCCTTGGCGGCTTGTGATACCCCGATCGTCAGCAGCCCGCCCACGCCCATCGCCGCGAGCGCCGCGCCGATATTGAGCAGCACGTTGTCCTCCGCGCCCAGACCCAGTGCCGTTTTCACCAGTACCACCAGCCCGCCCGCCGCGCACGCGACCCCCGCCGCCATCAGCGCCGCGAGCACCGCGACCAGCGCGACCGCGACCGCCAGCGCGACCGCCGCAAGCGGCGCGGCGACCGGGAACGCCAGCGCGAGCAGCGCCCACAGGCTGGGCGAGCGCTTTCTGCCGTCGTCTTGCTTGAGCGCCGACTCGCCCGCGATCTTCGCCGCCGTTTCCTTGGGCGTGCCCAGCGTTTGCAGCGCCTTTTCCTCGCCCGCCTCGTCGAAATACTCCCCGTACCACGCAAGCGCCGCCTCGCGCTCCTGATCCGGCAGCCGCTTGAGCGCGCGCGCAAGCTCGCGCAGATAACGCTCTTTATTCATTCTGCTCTCCTCCCGCAATCATGCCGCCGACCGTCTCCCGATACCGCGTCCAGTCCGCGCGCAGGCTTTCCAGCGTTTCCATGCCCGATTCCGTGACCTCGTAATACCGCCTGTTGCGCCCGTCGAACGCCTCGTCGCGCGTCGCGAGCAGCCCGTCCTTTTGCAATCTGCGCAGGACGGGATAGAGCGTCGATTCCGACACGCCCAGCGCGCCCTGTACGCGCTGCGTCAGCGCGTACCCGTAGGTCGGCCCGCGCGACAGACACCCCAGCACGCACGCCTCCAGCAGCGCTCCCGTGACCCCGTACATACCAGCACCTCCTGTACGTGCAATATTATAGCGCGTATAATATTGGTTTGTCAACAGGTATTTGCAATTTTTCTTGCGAGCCTGTATAATGCCTGTCATGGCTATGAAGACGGAAGCATTGGCGGCGCGGTTCAACCTGCGCCCGGAACAGGTTTCGGCGATCGTGACGCTCGTCGACGGCGGCGCGACGATCCCGTTCATCGCGCGGTATCGCAAGGAAGCGACGGGCGGCGTGGACGACCAGACGCTGCGGGAATTTTCCGAAGGGCTGTCCGCGCTGCGCGCGCTGGACAAGCGGCGCGAGGAGATCCAGAAATCGCTGGAGACGCAGGGCGTGTTCACGCCCGAGCTGGCGGCGGCGCTGGAGAGCGCGGGCACGCTCTCGCAGCTGGAGGATATGTACAGACCGTACCGCCCCAAGCGGCGCACGCGGGCGACGATCGCGCGCGAACGCGGGCTGGAAGGGCTGGCGGCGGCGCTCATGCTGCAAAAACCGGGGGACGACCCCGAGACGCTGGCGCGGGCGTATATCACAGACGACGTGCCGAGCGCGGACGACGCGCTCGCGGGCGCGCGGGACATTCTCGCGGAGGACATTTCAGACGACGCGGCGGCGCGCGGCAAGCTGCGCGCGCTGTGCTTCCGCACGGGCGTGGTGCAGACGAAGAAAGCCGCCGAGGACGCGGGCGTATACCAGATGTACGCCGAATATGAAGAACCCGCCAGCCGCATGGCGGCGCACCGCGTACTGGCGATCAACCGCGGCGAGCGCGAGGAAGCGCTGCGCGTCAACATCCGCGTGGACGACGCGGGCGCGCAGGCAATCCTGCGCGCGGCGTTCGCGCGCAATGAAACGCCCTGCGCAAAGCAGGTGGCGCTTGCCGCCGAGGACGCTTGGCAGCGCTTGATTTCGCCCTCGCTCGAGCGCGAGCTGCGCGCGTCCATGACCGAGCGCGCCGAGCGCGCCGCCATCCGCGTGTTCGCGGACAACCTGCGGCAGCTTCTCATGCAGCCGCCCGTCAAGGGGCGCGTGACGCTGGGCGTAGACCCCGGCTTCCGAACCGGCTGCAAGCTGGCGGTCGTGGACGCGTCGGGGCGCGTGCTGGACGTGGGCGTTGGCTATTTCACGATTCCCGGGCAGACGCGCGAGCACGCGCGCGCCAAGGAACTCATCCTCTCGCTGATTCAGAAGCACGGCGTGACGGCGATCGCCATCGGCAACGGAACAGCCTCGCGCGAGGCGGAAGCATTCGTCGCGGCGCTGCTGCCCGAGGGCGTTTCCTACATGCTGGTGAGCGAGGCGGGCGCGTCGGTCTACTCGGCAAGCAAGCTCGCCGCCGAGGAATTCCCGGAATACGACGTGTCGCTGCGCAGCGCGGTGTCCATCGCGCGCCGCATGCAAGACCCGCTTGCCGAGCTAGTGAAAATCGAGCCCAAAGCCATCGGCGTGGGGCAATACCAGCACGATCTGTCGCAGACGGCGCTGAATGACGCGCTGTCCGGCGTGGTCGAGGGCTGCGTGAACTTGGTCGGCGTGGAATTGTCCACAGCGTCCGCCGCGCTGCTTTCGCACGTCGCGGGCGTCGGACCGTCGCTGGCGAAGAACATCGCCGCCTACCGCGACGAGAACGGCTTTTCCTCGCGCGCCGAGCTGAAGAAAGTCAAGGGACTGGGCGCGAAGGCGTTCGAGCAGTGCGCGGGCTTCCTGCGGCTGCACGGCGGCAAAGAGCCGCTGGACGCGACCGCCGTACACCCCGAGAGCTATAAGCCCGCCAAGGCGCTGCTTAAAATACTGGGCTGTAAAACCATTGGCGCGCGCGGCATCCCGGACGCGCTGGAGCGCGCGCGGGCGTACGGGCTGGAAAAATTGACCCAAGAGCTGGATATCGGCATGCCGACGCTGCTGGACATCCTCCAAGAGCTGCAAAAGCCCGGGCGCGACCCGCGCGACGATCTGCCGCCGCCGCTTTTGCGCACCGACGTATTGGACATTGCCGACCTTGCGCCGGGCATGCAGCTCACGGGCACGGTGCGCAACGTCGTGGATTTCGGCGCGTTCATCGATATCGGCGTGCATCAGGACGGGCTGTGCCACCTCTCGCGCATGGCGAAGCGCTACATCAAGCACCCGTCCGAGGTCGTCAAGGTCGGCGATATCGTGACGGTCTGGGTGCTCGACGTGGACGCGAAAAAGAAGCGCATCTCGCTAACGATGCTGCCCCCGAACGAATCATAACAGCCGCGCGAGCGCCTCGGGCAGCGGCGATTGAAACGAAAGCGCCGCGCCCGTGACCGGGTGCAGGCACGAAAGCGCGCAAGCATGCAGCGCAAAGCGCCCCGGCAACAGGGCGCTTTCTTTTCCATATAAGTAATCGCCGACCAGCGGGCAGCCGAGCGCCGCCATGTGCACGCGGATTTGGTGCGTTCTGCCCGTTCGCAGCGTCAGCGACACCAGCGCGCGCCCGTTTGCCGCGCGCAGCGTTTGATATTCGGTGACGCACGGCTTACCGCCTTGCAGCACCGCGCGGCGCACGCTTTCGCCCGGGAGCTTGCCAATCGGCAAATCGACCACGCCGGACGGCCGCTCCGGGATTCCCTCCGTGACCGCCAGATACCGCCGGACGAACGCGGGCGTGTGCAGCTGCCGCTGCAGCCTGTCGTGCGCCTGCGCGTGCAGCGCGATCGCCATCAAGCCACTCGTGCCCTTGTCCAGCCGGTTCACCGGGCGGTAGACAAAGCCTTCCGGCGCGTCCAGATACGCAAACACCGCGTTTTCGAGCGTCACGCCGTCCTGCTTTGGCGAGTGCGCCGAAGCCAGCGGCGCGGGCTTATCGACGATCAGAACATCGTCGTCTTGATAAACGACGGTCAGCGGCAAAGCATACGGTGTGCAAAAAACGCCCTCGTCGCGCAGCACGCACGAGAGCGTTTGCCCGGGATGCATGCAAACATCGGCGCGCACAGGCTTGCCGTCCAGCAGCAGACCGCCCGAAAACTTCAGCGACGCGAGCAGCGATTTGGACACGCCCAGCCGCTTATACGCCGCCGTGCGCACGCGGATGCCCGCGTCCGCGTCGCCCGCCGTGAATGTAAGCGTGCGCACCTGTTTACAGCAGCCCGGAATACGCCTTGTCCACGTCCGGGCGCTTCACGGGCGCGGGTTTTGGCACGGGCGCGGGCGGCGGCGCGCTCTCGGCGACCTCCGCGCCCAGCAGCGGGTGGTACACGCGCCGGTCGAGCGACCAAATCTTTTCGGAGAACGCGCCCGGCGGCGTGCGCCTGAGTACGCCCTGCATCTCATTCATGCGCGCGTCCAGCACGTCCAGCCAGTGCAGCATTTCCGCCTCGGGGAACATCGGCGGGCGCGGGCTGCCAAACTCCGCCTCGCCGTGGTGGCTGATGACCATGTGCGAGAGCAGCAGCACGCATTCCGAATCGATATTCAGCCGCCGCGCCGCCTCGCGCACCTGCGAAACGCCCGTCACCAGATGCCCCAGCAACTGCCCCTCGGCGGTATAATCGCTGACGTTGCCCGCCTCGTCGCTCTGAAGCTCTGTCAATTTCTGTAAATCATGCGCGATGACCCCGGCGCGCACCAGATCGCCGTTCAATTGCGGGTAGACCTTGAGCATCGCCTCCGCGCCGCGCAGCATCGTCGTGGTGTGATGAAGCAGCCCCGAACGCTCGGCGTGGTGTAGCTTGCTCGCGGCGGGATAATACGCGAGCTTGTCGCCCGCCATGCGCAGAAGCTCGAGCGTCAGCGCGCGAAGCTCGGCGTTTTGCATGCGCGCGACCGCCGCGTCGATCTCGGCGCGCATCTCCTCGGGCGGATATGGCGCGCTCGGCGTGAGCAGGGAAACGTCCACGTCGTCCGCGTCCTCGCGCGCGCGGAGCTTTTCCACGCGCATCTGCAAACGCCCGTTATACTCGATGATCGTCGCGCGCACCTTGACGATGCCGCCTTGCTTGGGCGGCGGGACGTTGCCATCCCACATTTTGGCGTTCGCCTCGCCCGTCCTGTCGCACAGCGTCATGTCCAGATATTTGCTGCCGTTGGAGGCGGAACGCTGCTCGGCGGAGCGCACGAGCAGGAAGCCCTCGAACTTGGTGTTTGCCGTGAACGCGGCGACCGCCTGCTGCTGCGTCATACCGTCACTCCTTTATCATACCTTGTTTCAAACAATGTGTACTCCGCCAGCCAGTTGAGCGGCACCGTACCCAGAGGACCGTTTCTCTGCTTGGCGATGATGACCTCGGCAAGCGATTGATCCTCGAATTCTTCATTATAATAGCCCTCGCGGTGGAGGAACATCACGATGTCCGCGTCCTGCTCGATAGAGCCGGAATCGCGCAAGTCCGAAAGCATCGGGCGCTTGACCGCGCGCTGCACGTTCGCACGCGAAAGCTGCGCGCACGCCACCAGCGGCACGCGAAGCTCGAGCGCGATCGCTTTGAGCCTGCGCGAGATCTCGCTGACCTCGAGCTGCCGGTTCTCCGTTTTGCCGTCCGAGCTCATGAGCTGCAAATAGTCGATGACGATCAAATCCAGCCCCTTGTCCATCATCAGCCTGCGCGCGCGCGAGCGCACCTGCGAAGGCGTCAGCCCGGCGGTGTCGTCGATGTAGATACCCGCGTTGGACAAAGGTCCGAGCGCGCGCGCGAGCTTCAGCCATTCCTCGTCGTGCAGCGTGCCCGAGCGAACCTTTTGCATGTCCACGCGCGCGTCGGAACACAGTATGCGCATGACGATCTGCTCGCGCGGCATTTCAAGGCTGAACACCGCCACCGTCTTGCCCTTTTGCGCGGCGTTGGCGGCGACGTTGATGGCAAAGCTCGTCTTGCCCATGCTCGGGCGCGCGCCGACCAGCACCAGCTCGCCGCCGTGCAGCCCGGTCAGCAGCCCGTCAAGCTGCGAAAAGCCCGTCGGCACGCCCGAAATCGCGCCCTTGAGCGCCGCCAGCGTCTCCATTTGCTTGTAGACCGCCGCCAGCGTGTCGCGGATGTGCACGAGCGCGTCCCCGCCCGAGCGCTTCATCACGATGTCGAAAATGGATTTTTCGGCGTGCGCGAGGATGTGCGGCAAGTCCATCTGCTGCTCGTAGGAGTTGCGCGAAATTTCGCCCGACGCGGCGATCAATTTGCGCAGCGTGGACTTTTCCTGCACGATTTGGATGTAGAACCGGACGTTCGCGGTCGTCGGAACATATTGCAAAAGCTCGACCAGATACACCGAGCCGCCGATGCCGTCCAGCGTGCCGCGCCGCGCGAGTTCCGCGTCCATCGTCACCAAATCGACCGCCGTGCCCGCGCGGAAAAGCGTCTGCATGGCGGAATAGATCTCCTGATGCGCGGGCGCGTAAAAATCCTCGCGCTCGAGCGTTTCCATGGCGACCAGCAGCGCCGCGCCGTCCTGCATGAGCGCGCCGAGCACCGAGCGCTCCGCCTCCTGCGACTGCGGCGGCGTGGGCGCGTAGGCGGGCGAATAGAGCGATGACGGCTGCATCAGCTCTCGCGCGCCTCCACGCGCACGACGATGGACGCTTTCACGCCGGCGTACACGTAGACCGAGGCTTCCGTGTCGCCCACCGTGCGGATCGGCTCGGCAAGCTCGATCTTGCGCTTGTCAATCTCCACGCCGTGCTGCGAAAGCAGCGAATCGGCGATTTCCTGCCCCGTCACGCTGCCGTACAGCCTGCCCTTTTCGCCGCACTTGGCGTACACCGTCACGACCTTGCCCTTGAGCGCGGCGGCGGTCTTGACCGCGAGCGCGCGGCGCTCGTCCTCTTTCTTCTTGGCGAGCGCGTTCTTGCGCTCGATCTCGCGGACGGCGTTGTCCGTCGCCTCGACCGCCCACTTGCGCGGGAACAGGAAATTGCGCGCGAAACCGTCCGACACGTTGAGGATTTGATCCTTCACGCCCGTCCCCTTCACGTCCTGCAGCAATATGACCTTCATGTGCACCCATCCTTTCTTTTGCGTGGCTTATTCCGCGGGGCGCTCCCTCGGCGGGCGCAGCTTGCGGATGTTGAGCGCCTGATCGAGCACGCCGAGGATCAGCAGCACCTGAAACTGCTGGGAAAGCAGATACAGCGCGACCAGCGTGACCTTGCGCCAGAAAGCGCCCGTGCCGCGCTGCTTCTGCGTGAAATTGACGACCGCCAGCCCTTGGATACTGTATACGGCGGAGAACGCCACGTACATCATCGCGCCCGCGAACGCCAGCGTTTCCGACTGGGAAAACGACGTGACCAGATAGCCTACGGCAAGCGCGCCCACGCGCATGCCCATGCCGCGCGGCAGGTGCCACTTGGCAAGCTCGGGCATGCCCAAATCGGGCACTTCCGGCTCTTCGCGGTCGTACTTGAACGCGCGCCGCCGCGCCGCGCGGCGACCGAAATAGATGGACAGCGATACGCCAAGCACCGCGCCCGTGATGCTCTGGGACACCATCGCCGTGGGCACGTAGGACAACAGCAGCAGCCGCGCCCGCGCGTACACCGCGCTGAGGAACTCCTCGCGCACCGCGTCGGTCAGCACATACGCGCCGTCTTTGAGCACCGTGATATCGGAAAACGCCGTGCCAAACTCCGCGGGCAGCGAGAGCACGCCCATTTGATAGAGCTGGTAGAGCATGCCGTCGCCCTCGGGCGCGGCGCGCAGCCCCTCGACCAGCGCCCGCGCGCCCAGCGAGTACAGATCGCCGCCCAGCGTTTGCTGCAAAAGCACGAAAATCGCAAGCTGCGCAAGGAACTGCGCGCCCGCGACGGCGGCGACCGTCTTCCAGAAAGGCACGCGCTTGACGACGCACGCGCAAAACGCGCCCAGCACCGAAAGCAGGAACAGCGCACACAGCGCGCCCGCGAGCGCCCCCGCCGTGTATGAGGCGCAAAATGCGCCGACCGCCAGACACACGAGCGCCGGCAGCAGCCCGCACCACATCAGCAACAGGCACAGCGCGATCGGCATCGCCGCTTGGCACAGGTAGACCGCCACGATCGACGCGCCCGCCTGCCCGGTCATCATCAGCAGGAACGGCGCGCAGACGACGAGCGTCCCGATAAGCGCCGCGCGCAGCGAGCGCGTCCATGGCAATGACTGCATGTTGACTCCTTCCGGAAAAGTAAAAAAGTCCTACATTATTGTACGTTCCTCGGCGGGGTTTGTCAAGGAAGCGCGCGGGAAAACGCGCGCCAACAATGTAGGGGTCGATGCCCACATCGACCCGCAGCCAACCCGCGTCGTATTGCGCGGACATGCGGGCGGATGTGGGCATCCGCCCCTACCGTCCTTCGTAGATGATTGCACTTACAGCGTCGCCAGCTCCTTGTACGCGTTTTTCAGCGCGGGGTAAAGCGTGCGGTAGAAGGAATACACCTTGCGGTACTTCTCGGTGTTCTCCGGGATGGGCGAAAGCGCGTCGCCATAGCGGATCGCAGCGTCGCACGCCTCGGGCACGCTTGCATACAGCCCCGCGCCCACGCCCGCCAGCAGCGCCACGCCCAGCGCCGCGCCCTCGGTCTTGACCGTCGTGACCTCGAAGCCGTAGAGGTCAGCGAGCATTTGCCGCCAGACCGCCGATTTCGCGCCGCCGCCGCACGCCGCCATGTGCGAGACCGTCTGCCCCGTTTCGGCGAACACCGACAGGCAGTCCATCAGCGAATAGCTCACGCCCTCCATGACCGCGCGCAGCATATCACGCTTCCCGTGCATGCCCGACAGCCCGATGAATGCGCCGCGCGCGTCGGCGTCCAGATGCGGCGTGCGCTCGCCCATGAGGTACGGCAGGTACAAAAGCCGATTCGCGCCGATCGGCGCGCGCGCCGCCTGCTGATTCAAAAGGTCGTACACATCCGCGTCCATGCCCAGCGCCGCTTCCTTTTCCGCGCCGCACAGCGTGTCGCGGAACCACTTGAGCGACAGCCCCGCCGCCTGCGTCACGCCCATGACGTGCCACGCCCCCGGCACGGCGCAGCAGAACGTGTGCACGCGCCCGGCGGGGTCGATGGTCATGCGGTCGGTATGCGCGAACACCACGCCCGACGTGCCGATGGTCGTGAACGCGCGCCCGTCGCGCACCACGCCCGTACCGACCGCCGCCGCCGCGTTATCGCCCGCGCCGCCGACGACCGGCGTTCCGACGGCAAGCCCCGTCTGCTCAGCGGCGATTTTGGACACCGCGCCCGTGACCTCGGGCGATTCGTACACCTTCGCAAGCAGCGCGCGGTCGATATCGAGCTTCTCGAGCACCTCGCCCGACCACTGGCGCTTGGGGATATCGAGCAGCTGCATGCCGCTGGCGTCCGACACCTCGGTGGCAAACTCGCCCGTCAGCAGATAACGGATGTAGTCCTTGGGCAACAGCATATGCGCGCAGCGCGCGTAAACGTCCGGCTCGTTCTCGCGTACCCAGAGGATTTTCCCGGCGGTAAAGCCCGTCAGCGCCGGGTTCGCGGTGATCTGCACGAGCCTTTCGTGCCCGACGCGCGCTTCGATTTCGTCGCACTGCTTCTGCGTGCGCTGGTCGCACCAGATGATGGACGGGCGCAGCACCGCGCCCGCTTTGTCCAGCATCACCAAGCCGTGCATCTGCCCCGACAGCCCCACGCCCGCGACGGCGCGGTTGTCCACGCCCGTCTGCGCGAGCACGCTCTGGATGCCGCTTTGCACTGCGCGCCACCAGTCGCGCGGGTCTTGCTCCGCCCAGCCGTTTTGCGGCTGCGCCATGCCGTATTCCCCCGTGAAGGAGGCAAGCGCCGCGCCGCGCTCGTCAAAGAGCACGGTCTTCGTTCCGGAAGTGCCAATGTCAATGCCCAGTAAATACCGCATACCGTTCACCTCGTTAGGAATGTGTTCGTTCATCACAGCGCCATAGCCTGAAGCCCGTTTCTTCAATCAATACACTCGATCGTCAGCGTCCGCGCGCACGGCGCGCTCGGCAGGTGCGTGGCGGTCTCGGCGTACCGGATGTAATACGTGCCCGTCGAAACGCCCTGCGTCACGCCGTCCGAGCAGCGGGTGCTGGACGTAAAATCGCTGGAGCTGCTGTATTCCATCGCCGACGTCGTGCCGTAGATCATGCCGTCCGAAGCGTCCGGCGCGCTGGGGCTTCCCGGCTCGAACAAAAACTCCGGCGCGGCGGGACCGTCCGCCTTGCCGATCATGACCGACCCGCTTGCGAGCGTGCCGCCGGGCGTAACGCTCGTGACATGGCAGGACACCGCCTGCCCGATATCGCCCGCGACGCAGGTGTACTGCGCGCCCGTCGCCCCCGCAATCGCCGCGCCGCCGCGCAGCCATTGATAGGTCAGCGCACCGGTGTTGTTGGCGTTTGTGACGGAAACCGTCAGCGTCCCTTCGTACTTCGCCGCGCCCGAGACCGTGACCGCGCCGCAGAACGCGTCTTCCGGTTGTTCCTCTTGCTGCTGTTGACCGTAGATTTTCGTGACGGCGAGCGTTTTTCCGCCCTGTACGCCGATCGCAATATCGCCGATCTTGGAAGTGCCCGCGATGTTCATCGCCAGCAAGCCGCGCTGCCGCGAGAACCCTTTGCCCGCCGCCAAAGACAGCAGATCTTCGCCGATCTCCTCGCCGAACGTCAGGCGCAGGGCTTTGAGCTGCTTGGCGCTCAACATGTTCAGGAGCATCAGGCGCTGTTCGTCGGTTTGCAGGGTCATGAACGCTTTTTGAATCTCAAACTCGTCCGCGTTCTCGCCGATATCGATGACGACGAACTTGGCATGCGCCGAAGCTGTCGCCTGATACCGCCGTCCGTCTACGGTGAACAGGAAGCCAACGTCCGCGTCGCCGATGTTCTCGAACCCGACGATCGTCACGCACTGGGAGGCGTTCCGCAGCCTTTCCAGCGTGTTGTTTTCGTCCGCGTTCTTGCCCTCGGGGAATTCGGAGAACCTGCGAATCGTGATGACCAGCGACCCTTGCTTGTTCTGCGCGAGGTCGCCCGACAGCCGCATCTTCTTGCCGTTTTCATTCGTGACGGACACGGCGTCGCCCAAAAAGACATTCGCCGCCTGCTGCGCGCCGTCCTCTCCCAGCGGAATCTGCACGCCGAACGTTTCCTCGGCGATCGCGCCGAGCTTTTTCTCCTTCATCGCATCGCTCATGACGACACGCACGGTCACGGGCTGGCTGACAGCCGTGTACATGCCCTGCGTCTTCGTGACAGTCGATTGGTAGGTTCTGGCAGTCACCTGCGCAGTGCCCAGCCCGGTCGCCTTGAACACGCCGCTTTTATCAATGCTGCCCACCGCCGCGTCCGATATGATCCATTCCATCGGGTCGGTCGCTATGCCGTCGCCGACGCTTCTCTTGACAGCGTTATAGTCGAACGTCTCGCCCAGATAGACCGTGCCGTTTGCCGGCGCGTTGCTGACGTCGACCGATTTCGCGTTCGCTTTCACGGTGATGGTGGCTTTCAATTTTTCCGTACTGCCATCCTTCAGCGTGATTTCGCAAATGACGGTCACTTTGCCGACGCCCTTTGCTACAAAGACCCCGTCTTTTTCATTGATCGTGCCGATTTGGCTGTTGCTCACAGACCACTTGTACTTCGCGCCCGACGGTTTGTTTTTGATGTTGAAATCGAACGTATCGTTGTAATGACCCGTGATGTCCCCGCCCAGATACAGCGTTTTTTTCTCAGCGTTCAATTTGGGCGGCTGCGCCGCCTGCCCGAACGACGGAACGAGCAGCAGCAGCGCGAGCGCGAGACAGAGCATCTTCTTCATCAGTCCGTCCTCCTGTTCGTCGTCTGTTCCCATACGCGCGCAAGCGCCGCGCCGCTTACCCGTTCAATCCCACGGTTTCTCGACAGTCACCGGCTGCGAGCAAGGCAAGCTCGGCAGGTGCGTGGTGGTCTCCGCGAATCGGATATAGTACGTCCCCTCCGGAACATTCTGCGTCACGCCGTCCGAACACCGCGTGCTGGACGAGAAATCCTTGGAACTGCTGTATTCCATCGCCGACGTCGTGTTGTATAACGCGGGTTCTTGTGATGGAGCAGGCAAAAACATAGAATACTCCGGCGCGGCGGGACCGTCCGCTTTACCGACGACGACCGACCCGCTCGCGAGCGTGCCGCTGGGCGTATCGCTCGTGACATTGCAGGAGATCGCCTGCCCAATGTCGTCGACGCCGCAGGTGTACTGCGTGCTCGTCGCCCCCGAGATCGCCGCGCCGTTACGCAGCCATTGATAGGTCAGCGCGCCCGTGTTGTTGGCGTTCGAGACGGAGACGGTCAGCGCCTCTTTGTACTTCGCTGTGCCCGAGATCGTGACCGCGCCAAGGAACACGTCCGCCGGAGGCGTTTCCCCCGAGGGCGTTTCTTCCGGCTGACCATAGATCCTCGTGACGGAGACCGTGCCCCCGTCCTGCCCGCCGACCTGCTTGCCGTCGATGGTCGTCGTTCCTTCCAGATTCATTGCCAGCACGCCGCGCTGCTCCGAGTACTCCTTGTCCTGCACCTGCGAAAGCAGCTCCTCGCCGATGTCCCCGCCGAACGTCAGGCGCAGCGCTTTGTACTGCTCCTCGGTGAGCATGTTGAGGAACGCCAGACGGTGTTCGTCTGTCTGCAGGGTCAAATACGCTTTGTACAGCTCGAACTCGTCCGCGTTCTTGCCGATATCGATGATGACGAACTTGGAATGCGCGGAGATCTTCGCCGCATGCCGCCGTCCGCCGACGGTGAGCAGGAAGTCCTCGTCCTCGTCGCCGATGTTCTCGACCTCGATGATCGTCACGCACTGGGCGGTGTTCCGAAGGCGATCCGGATCGCTGCCTTCCTCAACGTTTACGCCCTCGGGGAACGCCGAGAACCTGCGGACGGTGATGATGAGCGGCCCCTGTCCGTCCTCGTCAGGCGTGGCGGAAAAGGGCATTTTCTTGGCGTTCTCGCCCGTGACGGTCAGCGCGTCGTCCAGATAAACGTCCGCCGCCTGCTGTCGCCGTCTTCTCCGCGCGGAATCAGCACGTTGAACGTCTCCTCGAAGACCTTGGCAAGCTCCTCCTCCTGCATTTTCGGGCTCATGACGACATTGACGGTCACAGGCTGGCTCGTCGCCGTGAACTGACCTTGGAATCTGTACGTTTTCGTTTGATACGTTTTGACGATCACCTGCGTCGTGCCCAGCCCGGTCGCGGTAAACGTGCCGGAGGGGGTGATCGTGCCCACAGACGGATCCGACACGCTGAACAGCTTGCTGTCGGTCGCCTTGCCGCCGCTGGCGCTCGTCATCGTGGAGGTAAAGCGGAAGGTTTCGCCCAGATACAGCGTGTTGTTTTCCGGCGCGTTCGTGATCGTAATCGATTCGGCGTTCGCCTTGACTTTGACCGTGGCTTTCAGCGTCTTGGTCTTTCTGTTCTTCAGCGTGATCTTGCAAGTGACTGTCACCGTGCCGACGTTTTTGGCGGTAAACAGCCCGTTTTTGGAGTTGACCGTGCCGACGGAGGAATTGCTCACGGACCATTTGTAGGTTGAACCCGCTATCCTGTTGAGGACGTTGAAATCGAACTCCTCCCCGAATTCCCCGCCGGAGTCGCCGCCCAAGTACAGCGTTTTATTCGTTTTGTTCAGTTTGGGCTGAGGCGCCGCCTCCCCGCATACCGGGAGCGCCAACAGCAGCACGAGCGCGAGGCAGAGAATCCGTTTCATCCAGTTCGTCCTCCAATTTCATCATCTGTATCCATACGCATACAAGAACCGCGCGCCGTTTGCGGCGACGCGATTCCGCTTGAATAAGTATACCCGAGGCGGGGAACGCCGTCAATCCCCGACCTGCGCAAAATGGCTGAAAAACGGAAATTTACCTTGTGTTTTCGCGTATATTCTGGTAGAATACCATTTGTGTGCGAATAAGCAGCATGTGATCATAAATGTACAGGGGGTCAGGACATGGCGGAATTTCAAACCAAGGACATTCGGAACATCGCCCTCATTGGGCATGGCGGCGAGGGCAAGACGACTTTGACCGAGTCGATGCTCTTTGCCGCGGGACTGGTGGACAGGCAGGGCCGCGTCGAGGACGGCACGGCGACCACCGATTTTGAGCCGGAAGAGAACAAGCGCGGCATTTCCATCTCCGCCGCCGTCGCGCCCATCGAGTGGAAAAACACCAAGCTCAACCTCGTGGACGTGCCCGGCTTTTTCGACTTCATCGGCGAGATGATGGGCCCGCTGCGCGTGGTGGAGACCTCCGCCATCGTCGTGGGCGCGGTGTCCGGGCCCATGGTCGGCACGGAAAAAGCGTGGAATTATTCCAAGAAAAACGGCGTGTGCCGCATGTTCGTCGTCAATCAGATGGACCGCGAAAACGCCGATTTCCATAAGGTGCTCGGGCAGCTTCGCGCGCAGTTCGGGCAGAGCGTCGTGCCGCTGCTCCTGCCCATCGGCGAGGGCGCGGGCTTCAAGGGCGTCATCAACGTGCTTGAAAACAAGGCGTACGAAGGCGCGGGCAAGAATTTCAAGGAGATCCCCGTGCCCGCCGCCATGCAGTCCGATATCGACGACGCGATGATGGAGCTGACAGAAGCCGCCGCGACCGCCGACGAAGAGCTGATGATGAAGTACCTCGACGAGGGCGAGCTGACGCACGAGGAGATCGTCGTGGGCTTCCGCGCGGGCATGGCGGACGGCTCGATCGTCCCGGTGTGCGCGTGCTCGGCGCTGACGGGCGTGGGCGTCGCCAAGGTGATGGACACCTTCGCGACCTACTTCCACTCCCCGGCGGGCGCGAAAGCCGAGGGCGTCAATCCCAAGTCGGACGAGCCGACCGAGCGCGCGTGCGAAGACGGCGCGCCCTTCTCGGCGTTCATCTATAAAACCATCGCCGACCCGTTCGTCGGCAAGCTCTCGCTGTTCCGCGTGATGTCGGGCAGCATCACGCCCGCGACGGCACTGTACAACGCCACCGCCGACCGCACGGAAAAAGCGGGCGGGCTGTTCATGATGCGCGGCAAGAAGCAGACGCAGGTACAAGTCCTGCACGCGGGCGATCTGGGCGCGCTGTCCAAGCTGCAGGCCGCGACCGGCGACACGCTGTGCGACGCGGGCAACCCCGTCCGCTACGACGCGATCGACTACCCCGCGCCGTCGCTGTCCAAGGCGGTCTACGCCGCCAAGCAGGGCGAGGAAGACAAG
>CAZEIC010000016.1:0-39608 GCA_964512175.1 uncultured Oscillospiraceae bacterium
CTTGTCGATGCCCTTGATTTTGATGTCCATCTGGATGGCGGTGATGCCGTTCATCGAGCCTGCGACCTTGAAGTCCATATCGCCGAGGAAGTCTTCCAGCCCTTGGATATCGGTCAGCACAACGACCTTGTCGGACTGGTCGTCCTTGATCAAGCCCATCGCCACGCCCGCGACCGGCGCGTGGATCGGCACGCCCGCGTCCATCAAGGACAGCGTGCTGCCGCAGACGGAAGCCATCGAAGACGAGCCGTTGGACGACAGGATTTCGCTGACGAGCCGCAGCGCGTAGGGGAACTCCGCTTCGGTCGGAATCAGCGGCTCGAGCGCGCGTTCGGCAAGCGCGCCGTGACCGATTTCGCGGCGACCGGGCGCGCGCATGCGCCCCGCTTCGCCGGTGGCGTAGGGCGGCATGTTATAATGATGCATGTAGCGCTTGCTGTCCTCGTTGGACAGCCCGTCGAGCATCTGCGCCTCGCGCAGCGAGCCCAGCGTGGTCACGGTCAGCGCCTGCGTCTGCCCGCGCGTGAACACGGCGCTGCCGTGCGTGCGCGGCAATACGCCGACTTCGCACCAGATGGGGCGCACTTCGGTGATCGCGCGGCCGTCGGGACGCACGCCCTTGTCGAGGATCTTGCGGCGCATGACTTCTTTGTTCAGATAGTAGAGCGCGTCCGACACCTCGGACAGCCGCCCCTCGAACTGCGCCGCGAAATGCTCGAGCACTTCCTGCTTGACTTGCTCCTCGCGCTCCTGACGCTCTTCGCGAACGGCCGTGTCAAACGACCAGACGGCTTTGTCGTAGGCGTATTCGCGCACGGCGGCTTTCACGTCGTCGCCCGTCAAAACCAACGGGAACTCGCGCTTTGCCTTGCCGATCTCGGCGACGATCTTGTTCTGGAACGCGACCAATTCCTTGATCGCCTCGTGCGCGTAGAGGATAGCGTCGAGCATGACTTCCTCGGAGACTTCCTTCGCGCCCGCCTCGACCATCATGATGGCTTCGCTCGTGCCCGACACGATCAGGTGCAGGTCGCTCTGCGCGCGCTGCGCTTCGGACGGGTTGAGGATGAACTTGCCGTCCACGCGCCCGACCATGACCGAGCCTGTCGGTCCGCCCCACGGGATATCGCTGATGGACAGCGCGACGGACGAACCCAGCATCGCCGGGATCTCGGGCGGCAAATCGGTGTCGACCGACAGCGCGGTCGCGACCACCTGCACGTCGTTGCGCATGCCCTTGGGGAACAAGGGGCGCAGCGGGCGGTCGATCAGGCGGCACGTCAGCGTCGCCTTTTCGGTCGGGCGCCCCTCGCGCTTGATGAAGCCGCCGGGGATCTTGCCCACGGCATAATGCTTTTCTTCAAAATCGACGCTCAACGGGAAGAAATCCACGCCCTCGCGGGGCTTGTCCGACGCCGTCGCGTTCACGAGCACCACGGTGTCGCCGTAGCGCACCAGCACCGAGCCCGCCGCCTGCTCGGCGTACTTGCCGAATTCCAGCGTCAGCGGATGCCCCGCAAAGTCCATGGTATACGCCTTGTAGTCCATTTTTCTCCTTCTCCCTCTCCACACACTCCGCGCGAACGCGTGTCTGCGCCCGCGCCCCGGACGCTTGTCCGCGTCCGGTATGAGAAAGGGCTGTCGCCAAGCTTGTTGGGCAGCCCTTGCACCCTTGTATACGGCGGCTGTGCTCCCGCCTGTTTGCTATTTGCGCAGGTTCAACTGCACAAGCAGCGTGCGGTATCTTTCGATGTCCGTCTTTTTGAGGTAGTCCAGTAGCCCGCGGCGCTGACCGACCATCAGCAGCAGCCCGCGGCGGCTGTGGTGATCCTTTTTGTTGGTCTGCAGGTGCTCGTTGAGGTGGTTGATGCGCTCGGTGAGCAGCGCGACCTGCACTTCGGGCGAGCCCGTGTCGCCTTCCTTGCGACCGTAGGTCTGGATGATCTGTTGCTTGAGAGCCTTGTCCATGTTTCTTCCTCCTTGCGGGGCGTGGCGTTCCCCAAATCAATCGCCAGTGACCCAGCGCGCCGTCGGAGAGCGGCACACCGAGCCAATGGTTCAAAACCACCGCCGTCCATTCTAGCATGAACGGCGGCGTTTGTAAACATGTTTGTCAAAATCAGGCTGCCGAAATTTTACAGCGCGTCCCGCAGCACGCGCTCGACGATTTCCTTTTTGCACGGGCCTTCGTGCACCTTCCTGCCGTCGAGGAAGAATGTCGGGACGTAGTAGTAGTCGTACTGCTCGGCAATCTCAGGGTGCAGCTTTTCGTCGATCATCTCGATGTCGACGCTTGCCAGTTCGGGGTGCTCGCGTTTGACGCTCTCGATCCACCGGCGCGTCGCCTTGCAGTACGGGCAGCCCTCGAAATGGAACAGTTGCAGCTTCTTTTGCATACAGGTCGCCTCCTTTATACTAGGAGTATACCACGAACGCGGGCGGTTGAATCAAAATTCCGCGCGCTTGACGATATCCAGATTTTGTGTTATGATGGCGGCAACCCCATGAGGGAGTAGTTCACGCGCGAGGGCGCGGGGCATTGTCAACAGCAAGGGCGCGTGCGCGCGTTCTGGCAAGCCAGCGAGAACAAGACTCATGTGTGACGGCTCGTCACGCGTGAGTTTTTTTGATTCATGCGGGAACACTGAAGGCAAGGAGAATGGGACATGCGGTATTATCTGGAATCGGCGGAACACACGCTCGCGGCGCTCGAGAGCGCGCAGGAGGGGCTGCCCACGCGAGAGGCGGAGAAGCGCCTGCGCGAGCACGGCGAGAACAAGCTGCGCGAGGCGAAAAAGCAATCGCTGGTATCGCGCTTCTTTGCGCAGCTTCGCGACCCGATGATCATCATCCTGCTCGTCGCGGCGCTGGTGTCGCTCGTCACGGCACTCTACGAGGGCGGTTCGATCGCCGACGCGTGCATCATCGCGGTCGTCGTGCTGGTGAACGCGTGCCTGGGCGTGTATCAGGAGAGCAAGGCGGAGAAAGCCATCGAGGCGCTGCAAAAGATGACCGCCGCCACCTCGCGCGCGCTGCGCGACGGCGAAACGCGCGTCGTGCCGTCGGCGCAGCTGTGCGTGGGCGACGTGATTTTGCTGGAGGCGGGCGACGCTGTGCCCGCCGACTGCCGTCTTCTGGAGTGCGCGTCCATGCAGGTGGAAGAGGCGGCGCTGACGGGCGAATCGCTGCCGGTGCACAAGCAAATCGAGGCGCTGTCGCTCCCCGAAGGCGCGGAGGACGTGCCGCTGGGCGACCGCGCGTGCATGGCGTACATGGGCTCGGACGTGTCCTACGGGCGCGGGCGCGCGGTCGTCACCGCCATCGGCATGGACACCGAGATGGGCAAGATCGCCGACGCTATCTTAAGCACCGCCGAGGGGCAAACGCCGCTGCAAAAAAAGCTCGCCAAGCTCAGCAAAACGCTGTCCTTCGTGGTACTTTTCATCTGCGCGTTCCTGTTCGGGTTCAGCCTGCTGCGCGCTGGCGCGTTCACAGGAAAAATCCTGCTGGAAACCTTCATGGTCGCGGTGAGCCTTGCGGTCGCGGCGATTCCCGAGGGTCTGGCGACGGTCGTGACGGTCGTTCTGTCCATCGGCGTGACGAACATGTCCAAGCGCAAGGCGGTCATCCGCAGACTGACGGCGGTCGAGACGCTCGGCTGCACGCAGGTCATCTGCTCGGACAAGACTGGCACGCTCACGCAAAACAAAATGACCGTCGTCGAAACGGCGGCGGCGGGCGATACGGCGGAGCTTGCGCGCGGCATGGCGCTGTGCACCGACGTGAAATGGCAGGACGGGCAGGCACTTGGCGAGCCGACGGAGTGCGCGCTCGTGACGTGGGCGGCGTCCATTCAATTGGATAAGAACGTCATGGAGCGCGAAGCGCCGCGTATCGGCGAAGCGCCGTTTGATTCGATTCGCAAGCGCATGAGCACGCTGCACCGAGCGGGAAGCGCCGCCGTGCAGTACACCAAGGGCGCGCCCGACGAGGTGCTGGCGCTGTGCACACAGTATCTGGAAAACGGGCAGGTCAAGCCCATGACCGATGAAAAGCGCGCGGGTTTCCTCGCCGAGAACAAGCGCATGGCGGATCAGGCGCTGCGCGTGCTGGCGTGCGCCAAGCGCGAATATGCCGAATTGCCCGGCGACCTCGCGCCCGCCGCCATCGAGCGCGAATTGACGTTCCTTGGGCTGTGCGGTATGCGCGACCCCGTGCGTCCCGAGGTCGAGGAAGCGGTGCGCAAGTGCCGCGAGGCGGGCGTGCGCCCCGTGATGATCACCGGCGACCACATCGACACCGCGACGGCGATCGCGCGGCAGCTTGGCATGCTGGAGGGCGACAGGCTCGCGATCACGGGCGCGCAGCTTGACAAAATGGACGACGAAACGCTGACGCGCGACATCGAGAAGTACGCGGTCTACGCGCGCGTGCAGCCCGAACACAAGGTGCGCATCGTCCGGGCGTGGGAGGCGCGCGGGTTCGTCACCGCCATGACGGGCGACGGCGTGAACGACGCGCCCGCTATCAAGCGCGCCGATATCGGCGTGGGCATGGGCGTGACGGGCACGGACGTGACCAAGAACGTGGCGGACATGGTGCTCGCGGACGACAATTTCGCGACCATCGTGTCGGCGGTCGAGGAAGGGCGCAGGATCTACGACAACATCCGCAAGGCGATTCAATTCCTGCTCTCGTCCAACCTCGCCGAGGTGCTGGCGGTGTTTTTCGCGACGCTTTTGGGCTTTACTATCCTCAAGCCCGCACACATCCTGTTCATCAACCTTGTGACCGACACCTTCCCCGCGCTCGCGCTGGGCATGGAGCGCGCCGAAAAGGACGTGATGCGCCGCGCGCCGAGGCCCGCGACCGACGGCATCTTCTCGCGCGGGCTGGGCGTGGACGCGGCGTATCAGGGCATGCTGGTCGCCGTCCTGACACTCGCCGCCTATTTCATCGGGCATTTCATGGAGTCGGGCGTGTGGGAGATCGCTGGTTCGCCGGCGGGCATGACGATGGCGTTCCTGACGATGAGCATGACCGAAGTCTTCCACGCATTCAACCTGCGCTCGCAAAGGCGCTCGGTGTTCGCGCTCGGCTCGCGCAACGGCGTGCTCTACGGCGCGATGCTCTTTTCGCTGCTGCTGACGGCGCTGCTGGTGTTCGTGCCGGGGCTGCGCGCGCTGTTCTCGTTCGACGTGATTACGATAGAAGAATACGGCGTCGCCATGGCGCTCGCCGTATCCATCGTGCCGATCGTCGAGGGTATCAAGTTCGTGCAAAGGCAATTTTCCAAATAACGTCAGGCTTGTAGCATCTGTCTAAAGAAGTTCACGGCGCGCGAGAGGTTTTCAAGGCTGATCCTCTCGTCGCGGCCGTGGATTCTTTTTTGCTCGTCGGGCGGGAGGATGAACGGGCTGAAGCGGTAGATATTGCGGCAAATCGGCTCGTGCCGGCGCGCGTCGGTGCCGGCGGCAAGCAGGCACGGCGCGATGCGCGTGTGCGGGAAGTGCACCATGATGGCGGTCGTCAGCGCGTCCCACGCCGCGCCTTCGGCGGGCGAGCGCGCGCTGGGTTCGTCTAGGCACGTGACTTCCATATGAATACGTTCGTCGCCGATCGCGCGGCGAATGCGCGCGAGCAGCTCCTCGGCGCTGTCGCCCGGGAGCACGGAGGCTGCATAGTCCATGCGCGGGCGCTCGCCGCGCAACAGGTCGCCGCGCAGGGCGCACAGCGCGTGCCGCGTGCGCGTGACGGCGCGCCCGTAAGGCGTTTTTTGCAGGCGCGAGAGCAGCAGACGGCTGCCGAGCGCCGGACGCAGCGCGCAATGCCGATACAGCGGCGGCAGCGCGTCGGCAAGCGATAACAGCGTGCCCGACACCGCGGGGCAGACGCGCTTTTTGCCGCGCACGCGCGCGATGCGCACCGCCGCGCTCGTCAGGCATTCCATCGCGCGGTCGCCCTCGCACGACAGCGAGAACGCGATCCTGCCCTTTTCCTGCACGCCGACATACGCTACGGGCTGGTCGATAAGACCCGCGTCGGTCGTCACAAAGCTGCCCTCGTCCAGCACGAACGCCGGGCGCACGCCCTGCGCCGCGAGAATACCGCAAATCGCGCGCATGCTGCCGCCGCGAAGCTCCTCGTCGCACGAGAGCGCGATGTATAAATCACCCTTGGGCGTCCAGCCGGAGGCGAGCAGCTCCTCGCACGCGAACAGCAGCGCCGTCATATGCCCCTTCATGTCGCACGCGCCGCGTCCCCACACGAAGCCGTCGGCGATTTTCCCCGAAAACGGCGGATAGCGCCACTGGGAAGCGTCCTGCGCGGGCACAACGTCCATGTGCGAAAGGAACAACAGCGGGCGCGAGACGCGCTCGCCCGGGATGTGCACAAGCAGCGCGTTCTCCGCGACGATTTGACAGCTTCCATGCGTAAACAGGCGCGGGTACAGTTCGCGCAATACCGCGTGCAGCCGCCGGAAGGGCGCGCCGTCACCTCCCGCCACGGTTTCCTGCGATATGGCGAGCGACAGCGCGCGCGCCAGCCTTTCCTGCTCCGTCAATATGTTTCTCCTCCCGGGGATGATCGCTCACGGTCAATGGTTCTGCGCGCGGTCGGCTTTTTCCTGCCTGCGGCTGAAAAACCGCCTGTCGCCTTTGCTTTCCAGCCAGCGTTTGCTCTTGAGCCGCGCGAGGAACAGCGCGCCGCGCACGCATAGCTCGATGCACATGGCGACCCATACGCCGCGCAGCCCCATCGACGGCGCGAGCAGCGCCGCCAGCGGCAGACGCACCGCCCACATGCTGAAAAAGCTGATGCAGCTTGGCACGAACGTGTCGCCCACGCCGCGCAGCACGCCCGCCGCGACGATGGCGGCGGCAAAGAACGGCTCTGCGAACGCCTCGATGCGCAGCACCTGCGCGCCCAGCGCGCGAATTTCCTCGACGGGCGAGAGAATGCCGATCATTTCGGGCGCGAGCGCGTACATCAGAACGCCTGTCAGCGTCATGACCGCCATGCCAAGCCCTGTGCACAGATAGCCCAGCCGCCGCGTCATGTCCAGCCGCTTTGCGCCGAAGGACTGCCCGACCAACGTGGTCGCCGCGTCGGATATGCCTTGCCCCGGCATGTAGCACAGGCTTTCGGCGGTGACGGCAAAGGAGTTCGCGGCGATGGCGATGGTGCCAAACGGCGCGACGATGCGCGTGGCGACCACCTGCGCGCCCGACATCACGATGCGCTCAAACGCCACCGGCAGCGCGATTTTCAGCGCCGTGACGATGTGCGGCTTATGAAAGCGCAGCTTTTCGCCGCGCCGAAGGCGCAGCATGGGGGAGCGCCCGAGCAGCGCAAACAACATGAGCGCCGCCACGACAAGCTCCGCCAGCGCCGTTCCCAGCGCCGCGCCCGTCACGCCTAGGTTCGCGCCCGGGAGCGTGAATTGCATGCCCAAAAGCGATACCTCACGCGCCGGGAAAATCAGCAGCGCGTTGAACACTACATCCAATCCGCACATCAATACGTTCAGCAGGCTCGGCGCGCGCATGTTGCCCGAGCACCGGAGCATGCCGCCTGCGAGCGCCACGATTTGCCGCAGCGGCAGCGAGAGCGAGAAAACCAGAAAATATCTGGAAGCGTCCGCGCATATCGCTTCGCCGCCGCCCAGCCAGCGCGGCAACCCGCCCGATACCGCCGCGCCCAGCGCCATCAGCAAAGCGCAGATGAGCAGCGTGACAGCGAAGGACTGCGCGAGGATCTCGCGCGCTGTTTTCTGCTCGCCCGCGCCGATGCGCTGGGCGACCTGCACGGTGAACCCCGTCGCCGCCGACATGCACACGCCGCCCAGCAGCCATGAGCTGGAGGATACCAGTCCGATGGCGGCGGATTCGTTCGCGCCGAGCTGCCCGACCATCGAAGCGTCGATGTACTGCATGAACACCGACGACACCTGCGCGAGCATCGCGGGCAGGCTGAGCCGCGCGACCAGCGCAAGCTGCTGCCGCAAGGACAGCGCGTCGCCCCGGCGCAGCGATTCCAGTAAATCGCGCTTCATATTGCCGTGCCTTGCGCGTCCTTGCGGAAGGAAAGCGCTTCAAATTCGATGGGGTTTCCATCCGCGTCCTTGGCAAAGCTCGCCGTTTCATGGCTGACGACGCGGAAGCCGAGGTTCGTCAGCAGCCGCACCGACGGCTCGTTGCGCGCCGCCGTCCCCGCGACCCACGCCGCTGTGCCGCGTTCCGCCCACGTCGCCATGACGGAGCTCGCCGCTTCGCGCGCGTACCCGCGCCCTTGGTGCGCGGAGTGGATACAGTATCCCAGATTGCGCGTTCCGCTTTCCTCGCAGGCGTTCGCGGTGATATAGCCGATCAATTCGCCTGTCTCCGCGAGCGCGACGGCGTGCCATTCCTCGCTCCCGGCGGCGTAGCGCAATACGTCGATGAGCGTTTCCACATCGGTCGGGAACTGGTCGTCATAAACGGACATGGGCGACGCCATTTTGTCGCGGATGAGGTCCACGAACCCGGAAAGGTCGTCCATAGAAAACCGCCGAATCACAAGCCGTTTGGTCGTCATGCTGCACCCTCGATTTCTTTTGTCGGTCGCGCGCCTGCATTATACCCTTTTTCTCGCGCTCGGTCAATTTCCTTCGAAACGGAATATTTACAGACGGCGCAAAAGCATATATAATGGAAGCTGATTGGACACGCGATACGGACGGGGGATGAGAAACATGCAAATGACACTGCGCTACTTCGGCAAAGCGTTTGACGCCGTGCCGCTTTCACGCATCCGGCAGATACCGTGCGTGCGCGGCGTGATTTCCACGCTGCAAGACGCGCTGCCCGGTGAAGTCTGGGAGGAGACGCGCTTCCTCGCGCTCAAGCGCGAGGTCGAGGACGCGGGGCTGTCGCTGCTGGGCATCGAGTCGGTCAATATCCACGACGACATCAAAACGGGCGGCGCAAGGCGCGACGAATACATCGACAACTACATCCAAACGCTCGATATGCTCGGGCGCAACGGGCAGACGCTGGTGTGCTACAACTTCATGCCGGTGTTCGACTGGACGCGCAGCGACCTCAAGCGTATGCGCGCCGACGGCGCGACCGTCATGGCGTATGACCAGCGCGAAATCGACAAAATCGACGTTGCCGACATCTTTTCCGCCATGCGCGAGAAGGCGGACGGCTTCGCGCTGCCGGGCTGGGAGCCAGAGCGCATGGCGCGCGTGCGCGAGCTGTTTGCGCGCTATCGCGACGTGGACGAGGAAAGGCTGTTTGCTAATCTGGTGTATTTCCTCAAGGCGATCGAGCCCGTCTGCGAAAAGTTAGGCATCCGCATGGCGCTGCACCCCGACGACCCTGCGTGGCGCGTGTTCGGGCTGGCGCGTATTGCGTGCACCAAACAGCAGCTTGCGCGGCTGCTTGCCGCTGTGGACGCGCCGTTTAACGGGCTGACGCTGTGTACGGGCTCGCTGGGTTCCAATCCCGATAACGATTTGTGCGACATCATCCGCGCGTTCGCGCCGCGCATCCATTTCGCGCATGTGCGCAATGTCCGCTATCTGGGCGAAAAGCAGTTTGAGGAAACCTCGCACCTGACCCGCGACGGCTCGCTGGATATCTTCGGCATCCTCAAGACGCTGCACGATACGGGTTTCTCGGGCTGCATCCGCCCTGACCACGGGCGCATGATCTGGGAGGAAACGGCGCTGCCGGGGTACGGGCTGTACGACCGCGCGCTGGGCGCGATGTACATGGCGGGCATTTGGGAATCATTGGAAAGACTGTCGTAATACGGAAAGGAGACGCGAGCGATGAAGGTGTTTGAACGCGGGTTGAACTTTGGCGGCTGGATATCGCAATACGGTGACGACGAGGGGCGCTGGGAGAATTACCTGCATGCGTCCGATTTCAAGCGCGTTCGCGACTGGGGCTTTGACCATGTGCGCGTGCCGTTCGATTACCCGTGCGTGTACAAGCACGGGCATGTATACCTCGACCGCGCCTGCCAATGGAGCGAGGAAAACGGGCTGGCGCTCGTGCTCGATTTACACCGCGCCGAGGGCTACGCCTTCGGGCGGCGCGACAACACGCTCTTCCAGAGCGCCGCATTGCAGGATAGCTTCGTGAAGCTGTGGACGGACATTGCCGAGCATTTCAGGGGCATGCGCGAGGACGATATGATTTTCGAGCTGCTCAACGAAATCACCGAACAAGAACCCGACGGCTGGAACGCGCTGCTGGCGCGCACGATCGCCGCGATTCACGATATCGACCCGGAACGAAAAATCATGATCGGCGGGCGCGACTACAACAGCCTTTACCGCCTGCATGAGCTGCCCGACTATTCCACCGACAGCCGCGTCGTTTACACGTTCCATTTCTACCTGCCGCACCCGTTCACGCACCAGCGCGCCGGCTGGGATGAGCCTACGCGCACGCTCGCGCAGAAGATCGCCTATCCCACGCGCGACATGACGCCTTATCTCGAATACATGCGCTACACGCACGGCGACGCCGCGCCCTTTGAACACCTCGACGTGCTGGATGTCGGCTGGCTGGAAAACGCCATGCAGCCCGCGGTCGCGTTCGCCAAGGCGCATCCGAACAACGACCTGTATCTGGGCGAGTTCGGCGCGATCGAGTTCGCCGATATGGACAGCCGCGTTCACTATGTGCGCGACGTGGGCGCGCTGTGTCAAAAGCTTGGGTTTGGGCGCGCCATGTGGGCGTATACGATGGGTTTTGGATTGGTGGACGAGCAAAAACGCGAGGTGCTTTCGCGGGCGCTTATCGACGCGGCGACGCTGTAACATCGCGCGCGGTTGTTTTTCTCACATATGCAAAAGGAACGCGGTTCATCTTCGCGTTCCTTTGATTGCGTATTCGCGCTCCGCTAGGCGCTTCTGCCGAGCGACAGCTTGTCCGCGATCATGGCGATGAATTCGCCATTGGTCGGGCGTTCCTGCGGAACGATGACGCGGCAGCCCAGCGCCTTGTTGAGCGTTTCCATCCGCCCGCGCGCCCACGCGACCTCGATGGCGTGGCGAATCGCGCGCTCGACCTTGCTGGCGGTGGTGTTGAAACGCCGCGCGATGCCGGGATACAGTTCCTTGGTGATGCTGTTGATGAGTTCGCCGTTTTCAACCACCATTTTGATCGCCTCGCGCATGAAGTGATAACCCTTGATGTGCGCCGGAATGCCGAGCGTCAGAAACAGGTTGGCAAGCTGCTCGTCCAGCGAGTTTCCCGGCGCGACGGGCGATAGCAAGCTTTGCTCGCGCGCGAGCGGGCGCAGATTCGCCACGTCGTAGATTCGGTCGCGCAGAACGCTCAGCTCCACGGGCTTGATCATGTAATACTGCGCGCCGAGCGAGAGGGCGCGCATGACAAAGTCATCCCGTCCCAGCGCCGTGACCATGATGACCTTGGGCACTTCGCCCGTCATGGTCTTCATTTGCGCCAGCACGCCAAAACCGTCGAGCTGCGGCATCACCACGTCCAGAAGCATCACATCCACGTGCGTGTCGGCGATGTGCTCGAGCGCCTGCACGCCCGACTCCGCCTCGCCGACCACGACGATGTCCTCTTGCGTTTCCAAATACTCCCGCAGCGCCCGACGCACCTCCACGTTGTCGTCCACGATCAAGACCCGAGTCTGTTTCATACGATTCTCTCTCTCGTTTATAGTATGATTGGCGTACGTCGCGTAAATCTACAAAGCTTGTATGAATGCCTGTCGATCTGCATGACCTTGTCGCCTTTGCGCAACTATAGCATATTTTCCGCGAGATGCAAATAGCAAATGCTACCCAGAGTAGCATTTTGATAAATGTTCTAATTATGTGATAATATCTTCCAGAAAACGTCAAACTTTGCAAGAATTACTTTGTGATATGGCAATTTATGTCACATAATTGCCGCCTGCGTATAATAGATTGCTAAACAAAAAGCCATGAAAGGACGCATATAGAACGGAATAATACTTATAGAAGCATTTTCATGCAACGCGCGCGCCGCGCGCTATTTGATGCCGTTGACAAGCTCCGTCAATTGCGCGAGCCCGGGACCGAAGCCGCGCGAATTGTCCAGCCGGTAGTCGGCGCAGGCGCGGTAATGCCCGATGCGCTGGTTGTACTGCTCGATCACGTCCTCGTGCGTGCCGCCAATCAACGTCGGGCGGCGCTCCATCTTGATGTCGGACAGTATTTGATCCAGCGGTCTGTCGATGTGGATGATGACACCGTGATTGCGCATGAGCGTCACGTTTTCGGGCACGGTCGGCAGCCCGCCGCCGGTGGACACCACGCACGGCGGCTGACCGACCAGTTCAATCAGCACGCCCGCCTCCGCATTGCGAAAAAACGCCTCCCCGAACGTGTGAAAGATGTCGATGACCGACATGCCGAGCATTTCACTGACCCTTTGATCGGTGTCGATGAAGCGGACGTTCAGATTGGACGCAAGCCGCCTGCCCAGGCTCGTTTTTCCCGCGCCCGCCATCCCCACCAGAAAGATGTGCATGTTGATCATGGTAGCCACCTCTCGCTCGTGTAGAGTCGGAGAAAACGCGCGTTTTTCCTTCTTTTTCCATCCGTGATGCAAAAAGAACCCCAAGTACGTTTCATGGTGCGAAAAAGGCGCGTTCTTGTATGCGTGATTATAACACGCTCTGTCAAATTTTGCAAGCATAGCCTTTGCACGCGCGGCGCATAGTAAACGCGGAGGCGAGATAGATGCGCGACCAAAGAATCGGAAGGCAGTTTCGGCGAAAACGGACGGATGCGGAGGAGCATGGGGCTCGACCGCTGTTTGTGAAACCGTCCGGAACGAGAAGAATGCGCCGAACACGCCGCGTCGAGCACTGAATACGCCCCGTCGGGAGGCTTCGCGATTTGCGGAGCCTCCTTTCCGATTGTTGACAAATCGCGCGGCATGGCATATCATGGGGACATGCTTTCCATCGTTTGCGGAAGCGCCGCGCGGCTCTGGCGCGGCGTCGCCTCGGAGCTAGAGGAGCGTTATCACGGCGGCGCGCGCTGCGTGCTGCTTGTGCCGGAGCAGTATACCCTGCAGGTCGAGCGCGATATCATCGCCGACTTGCGCCTGCCGGGGTTTTTCGATATCGACGTGCTTTCGCCTTCACGCCTGACCAGCCGCGTGCTCGAGCGCATGGGCGCGGAGGGACGCGTGCGCATCGACGCGCGCGGCAAGAGCGTGGCGCTGTCGCGCGCGCTGCACCTGTGCGCGCCCGAGCTGCAGTATTATGCGCGCGCCGTCGGGCGGCAGGGGTTTGTGGCGCGCGCGGGCGAGCTCATCGCCAATTTCAAGCGCGCCGGGGTGTCGCCCGATATGCTCCGCGCGCATGCCGAAGCGCTGGAAGACAGCGCCGAGCGCGACAAGCTGGGCGATCTGGCACGTATATACGATGTGTATTCGCAGATGCTCGCGGGGCGATTCGTCGACGGCGAGGACGTGCTTTCCGACGTGATCGTCAAGCTGCAAGGCAGCGGCGTGCTCGCTGGCGCGCACGTCATCGTATACGGCTTTGACATGCTGACCGAGCAGTTTTCGCGCCTGCTCTGCGCCGCGGATGCGCAAGCGCCGTCTGTGTCGATCTATTTGGCGCTGATGGGCGAGAACGCACCGGGCGGCGATTGGTTCGAGCCGGTTCGCGGGAGCGCCGAGCGCCTGCGCGCGCTTTTGCTCGCGGCGGGGCGCGTGTGCGAGATGCGCTATTTGCCAGACGCGCCCGAGGAGCGAGCGCCCGAGCTTGCGCACCTATCGCGCGAACTGCTTGCCCGCGCGCCGCGCGTGTGCGCGCTGCCGCCCGAAAACCTGCGCTTGTTCGCCGCGCCCACGCCGTATGCCGAGGCGCAGTTCATATTGCAGTGCATCGCGCTCGAACGCGAGCGCGGCGTGCCGCTGTCCGATATGCAGGTGCTCTGCGGCGACCTTGCGCAGCTATCCGGCGCGCTGGAGAGCGCGTTTGCCAGCTACGGCATCCCCGCCTATATCGCGCGCAAGCTGCCCGCCGTGTCGCACGGCGCGGCGCGTTTCCTGCTTGCATCGTTGCGCGCGGCGGCGGGCGGGTATCGCCCCGAAGACATGCTCGACGTCATCCAGTCGGGCTTTGCGCCGCTTGCCGAGGACGCTTGCTGGCGGCTGGAAAACTATATGCTGGGGTACGGTATCGTAGGAAATAAATGGAAAGTGCCATTCACGCGCGGCGAGGACGACGAGCGCGATGCGGCGGAAAGCGCGCGCGCGTTGCTGATACCGCCGATGCTCACTTTGCAGGCGGCGCTTGCAAGCGCGCGCGACGCGGACGCGTCGATCTCCGCCGTGACCGATTATCTGGATGCGACGGGCGTATACGAGCGCTTGCTTTCGCAGGAGGAAGAATTGCTCGCGCGCGGGCTGCCCGAGCGCGCTTCGCAGGCGCGGCAGATGTGGGAGGCGCTGATCAGCCTGCTGTCGCAGACGCACGAACTGATGGGCGGTAGCCGCGTGCCGGGAAAGCATATCGCAAGCTGGCTGGAAGCGGGGCTGCTGGATTGCGAATTGTCCGCGCTGCCAGACGACGGCGAGCGCGTGATCTGCGGCGAAATCGCCTCCGTGCCGAGCGCGCGCCCGCGCGTCGTGTTTCTGGCGGGCTTATATGATACGGGCGCGGATGCCGATCCCGGGCTGCTGTCGATAGCCGAGCGCGAGAACGCCGAGCGCGCACTGGGCGCGTATTTGGGGCTTGGCGCGGACGGGCACGCGCAGATGGCGCAGCTCGACGTTTGGAAAGCGCTGTCCGAGCCGCGCGAGAGGCTGTACCTGACCTATTCGCAGGCGACGCAGGGCGGACAAAGCCTGCGCCCCGCGCGCGTGATCGACCAAATCAGGCGCATGTTCCCGGCGCTCGTGACCGAGGGCGGCGCGACGGCGGCGCAAGAGGCGGTGTTCGCGCTCGCGCCGCGTCCCGCGCTCCGGGCGCTCGCGCCCATGCTCGCAGCCGGGGACATGCCGCCCGAGTGGCTCGGCGCGTGGCGCTGGCTCTCGCGCGATCCCGTCTGGGGCGCGCGCGCCAAGGCGCTCGCCGACGCGCTAACCGACAGACGCGCTGAGCCGCCGTTGCCCGAAGTAATAACGCGTAAGCTCTTTCTGGACGATTTCCTGTCCATCACGCGGCTCGAAGGGTACGCCGCTTGCCCGCAGAAGCACTTCATCGAGTATGGTTTAAAGCCCAAAAAGCGCCGGGAATGGCGCGTCGAGGCGAGCGATACCGGGAAGTTTTATCACGCCGCCATGGAAGGGTTCACGCGGCTTTTGCCGCAATATCCCGACTGGCCGAACATCCCCAAGACCGCGTGCGACGCGCTGATGGACAGCGCGCTCGCGCCGCTTGTTCAGGCGTTTTCAGAGCAGCCCATGGGCGACAGCGCGCGCATGCGCGCGATGGGCGCGCGCTATGCCAATGCGTGCAAGCGCGTGGCGTGGACGTTCACGCGCGTGGCGGCGAGTTCGGCGTTTTATCCGGCGCGCGCCGAGGTGCGCTTTGGCTACGAGGACGGCATGCCGCCCATATCGCTGACGCTGCCCGACGGCTCGCGCGCGCTGCTTCGCGGCGTGATCGACCGCATCGACCGCTACGCGGGCGACGACGGCGTGTATTTGCGCGTCGTGGACTATAAATCGGGCGCTGAAAAGCTGTCGCCCACGCGCGTATGGTGGGGGCTGCAGCTGCAATTGCTGTTGTATTTGCAGGCGGCGGTGCAGGGAGAGCGCGGCGCGTCGCCCGCCGGGGCGTATTATCAGCATGTGTTCGAGCCGCTGCTGGCGGACGACGAGCGCATGCCCGACGTGGAGGACGCGCTGGCGAAGGAACTGCGATTGCAGGGCGTGTCGCTCGCAGACGCGGAAATATTGCGGCTGATGGACGCGGGCGAGCCGCCGCTGTCCATGCCGCTCTTGCTCAACGGCGACGGATCGGTGCGCAAGGGCGCGCTGGCGTGCTCGCTGGACGAGCTCTCCGCGCTCATTCGCCACGCGCACAGGCAGGCCGTCAAGCTGACCGCCGCCATGCGCTCGGGCGATATCGCGCCCGCGCCCGCACGCGAGGGCACGACCTTCGACGCTTGCGCGTACTGCGAATACGCGGGCGTTTGCCGCCGCGACGCGCTGCTTGCCTCTGACGCGCGCGCGCTGGAAAAGCTCACGTTCGAGGAGCTCGTCTCGCGCGCTGTGGGGGAGGACGATGGAGAGGGAACGGGGAAATCGGCGATTTAGTCAAAGAGTTCGTCCGCGACGCGCACGGCCGCCATGGCGTCGGCGGCGTAAAAGTCCGCACCCATGTCGTTTGCCGCGCGAGGCGTGAGCACCGCGCCGCCGACCATCACGCGCGTATCCGGGCACGCCTGCTTCAGCAGCGCGACCGCCTCGCGCATGGCGGGCAGCGTCGTCGTCATGAGCGCCGACAGCCCGCACAGCCGCGCGCCGTGCTCCCGTACCGCTTGCGCGATGGTTTCTTTCGGCACGTCCTTGCCAAGGTCGATGATTCTATAGCCCGTGCTTTGCAGCAGCGCTTTGACGATATTCTTCCCGATGTCGTGCACGTCGCCGCGAACCGTCGCCAGCACGATCGCGCCCTTGGTTTCGCGTTGGATGCCGCGCGCCGCCCATACGGCGTCGATTTCGGCGAACGCCGCCTTCGCGGCTTCCGCGCTCATCAACAGCTGCGGCAAATATTTCTCGCCCTTTTCAAACCGCGCGCCCACGTCGGCGAGCGCGGGCACGATTTCCTCGGATATCAATTCCAGAGCGTCGCGCGTTTGCAGCAGCGCCCGCGTGATACCGCCCGCCTGCGAAGCCAGCCCGTCGCGAATCGCGTCTGCGAGCGAGAGATCATGCGCCGCTTCCTCCTTGGGCGCATCCGCGCCCTCGCACGCCGCGATATAGGCAAGGCATTGCCTGTCGCGCCCCAGCAGCACGCGGCACGCGGCGAATTCCTCCATCACGCGCGCGTCCTGCGGGTTGGCGATCGCGCCCGTCAGCCCGCGCGCCAGCGCGAGCGACAGGAACGCCGCGCCGAGCACGCCGCGCTTGGGCAGCCCGAAGGAGACGTTGGACAGCCCGAGCACCGTTTTCACGCCGAGTTCTTTTTGCAAAAGCTCGATGGTCTCCAGCGTGACGCGCCCCGCGTCCGACTGCGCGCTGACAGGCATCGTCAGCCCGTCGAACAGCAGCGCTTCCTTCTCAATGCCCAGTTTTTGCGCTTCGGAGAGGATGCGCCGCGCGATGTTCAATCTGCCGCGCGCGGTGGACGGCACGCCCGCCTCGTCCATCGGCAGCGCGATGAGCGCGCAGGCGTACTTCTTGGCAAGCGGCAGCACGGCGGCGAGCGACGCTTGCGTGCCGCTTACCGAATTGATCAGCGGCACGCCCGCGCACGCGCGAAGCGCGCTCTCCAGCGCTGCCGGGTCGCCCGAATCGATGCACAGCGGCAGATCGCACGTTTCCTGAAGCGCTTCGACCGCGCGCGTGAGCGCCTTCTTTTCGTCGATGCCCGGCATGCCGACGTTCACGTCCAGCGCCTGCGCGCCTGCCCGCTGCTGCTGCGCGCCGAGCGCCGCGATATAGTCCATATCGCCCGCCGCGAGCGCCTGCTTGAGCGCGGGCTTGCCGGTCGGGTTGATGCGCTCGCCAATCAGGAACGGCGCGTCCAGCGAAAGCGTGCGGCTGAGCGAGCAAATGACTGCGCGGCGCTGCTGAGCATTGCGCGCAAGCGGTTTCCCGGCGCATGCGGCGACCAGCGCTTGCATGTGCGCGGGCGTTGTGCCGCAGCAGCCGCCGAGCATGCTCGCGCCCGCTTCCAGCAGCCTTTCCGCATGTTCCGCGAACGCCTCGGGCGACAGCGTATAGATCGAGTTTCCATCTTTTTCCTCTGGCAGTCCGGCGTTCGGCGAGCACAGCAGCGGCAGCGCGCTTGCCTGCCGCAGGATGCGCGCGTTCTCCAGCATCTGCTCGGGTCCCGCTCCGCAGTTGAGCCCGATCGCCGCCGCGCCCATACCCGAGAGCAGCGCAGCGACCGCCCATAGATCGCCGCCCGTCAGCAGCCGCCCGCGCTCGTCCGCCATGACGGTCGCGACGACGGGCAGCGACGTGCTTTCGCGCGCGCCCAGCATGGCGGCTTTCAATTCGTGCAAATCGGAGAACGTCTCCAGTAAAATCGCATCCGCGCCCGCTTCCTCGCCCGCGCGCGCCATGTCGCCAAAGAGCGAAACGGCGTCCTCAAACGCGAGGTCGCCAAAGGGCTTGAGCAGCCGCCCGGAAGGACCGATGTCGGCGAAAACCAGCCCGCGCCCATGCTCGCGCGCCGCGCGCTTGGCAAGGCGCACGCCCGCGACATACGCTTCCCGCGCGCGCTCGCCAAAGGACAGGCGGTTCACGCCAAAGGTGTTGCTCGTCACGCAGTCGCACCCGGCATCCAGATACGCCTTGTGTACGGCGAGCACGGCATCCGGGTTTTCCAGATTCCACCAGCCCGGGTCGCGCCCGGGCGCAAGCCCCGCGCTTTGCAGCATCGTCCCCATGCCGCCGTCCACGATCAGCAGCTTATCTCCGAATGTCAGCATCGTTTTCCTCCTCCCGAAAGGCGCATTGCGCGCCGCACGCCGCGCATTTACCTACGCATTGTCGCCGCGCGTCGCGCGTCACGCCCGCGACGGCGGTGATGGACTTGACGGGCGTGAGCTGGTGGCTGTCCGTTTCGCACACGCCGATCGCGCGCGCCCCGGAGAGCGCCAGCATCAGCGGTTGATACGTAAGCGAAAAATCGCCGTACCCCGGGCTGAAGCGCGGCATTAAAAACAGATTTTCACGCCGCAGGCGCTCGCCGATGCCCGCGCAAATCTCATCCGCATAGGCTTCGAGCATGGCGGCGGCGCACGCGTGCAATACAGCGCCCGTCGCCTGCGACAGCGCCGATTCCCGCGCGATCAGCGCATCCGCCGAAAACCCGAGCGTGAATACCAGCGCGTAGGCGCTTTCGCAGCCGGATAGATGCGTTGCCAAGGCTTGCGACGCGATCGTTTGCCCCGCGAGCGCTGCGCCGTCGCCCCGTGCCTCCAGCGCGTACCTGCGCGCGCCGTGCAGCGGGCGCGCTTCCGCGCGCAGCATCGCAAACGCCGCGTCGACCGCCCTTTGCACGCTCTCGTCGGGCATACCGCCGCGATAGCCGAGGTAGCGATAGGCAAGGCGTATCATGGCGCGGGTTTGAGGATATCCGACAGGTTGTGCATGATGCGCGCGGCGATCTCGGGCTTGTTCATGGTGTACAGGTGGATGCGCGGCACGCCGTTGGCAATCAAATCAATGATTTGCTCCGTCGCATACGCGATGCCCGCCTGCCGCATGGCGGCTGGGTCGCCGCCGAACTTGTCGAGGATCGCCGTGAAGCGCGGCGGCAGAGAGGCGTTGGACAGCGCGCAGATGCGCTTCATCTGCGAGGCATTGCACACCGGCATCACGCCCGCGATAACGGGCGCACGCACGCCCTTGAGCATGGCGCGGTACAGATAGTTGTAGAGGATGTGGTTGTCAAAGAACATCTGCGTGATGAAGAAATCCGCGCCCTGATCGGCTTTTCGTTTGAGATTGTCGAGGTCGGAATCCAGCGAGGGCGATTCGGGATGCCCCTCGGGGTAGCACGCCGCGCCGATGCAGAAGCCGCCGAACGCGCGGATCTCGCCGATGAGGTCGGAAGCGTGCAGATAATCGCGCGGGGCGGGCTCGCCGTCCGGCAGGTCGCCGCGCAGCGCCAGCACGCTGTCAACGCCGTATTGGCGCAGCTTTTCGAGCGTGTCCCGCGCCTTCGCGCGCGTCAGCGACACGCAGAGCATGTGCGAGAGCGTCGGCACGCCGAGCGCCTGCACGTCGCGCGAAAGCGAGATCGTGCGCTCGGGCGAATCGTCGTCCTTGGAGCACGTCACCGAGATGAACGCGGGGGAAAGGCGCGCCGTCTGCGCGGCGAGCGCGTGCGCGTCGATGGGCGCGCCCGTCTTCTTGGGCGGGAAAATCTCGCAGGAAAACATGGTCTCGCCGCTTGCGAGCAGCTGCCGGATGCCCATATCGCGCCTCCTTATCTGTCCACGCGGAAAATGCCGCATTTGAGGTATTGCGTCTCCGGCGCGGCGGGCAGGATGGGGTGGTCGCGCCCCTGCGTGCGGTATTCGATTTGCATGAGCGTCGCGCGCGCGTCGGCGGCGGCGTCCGCGACGATTTGCAGGAACATGTCGGGGCGCACGTGCTGCGAGCACGAGCAGGTAACGAGGTATCCGCCGTCGCGAATCAGCTTGATGGCGCGCAGGTTGATTTCCTTGTAGCCGCGCGCCGCCGCCTCGCGTGCCGCGCGCGTCTTGGCGAAGGCGGGCGGGTCGAGGATCACCATGTCGTACTGCTTGCCGGACAGCGTTTCTTCCTTTAATAAGTCAAACACATTCGCCGCCTTGAACTGTGCGTTTGTGAAGCCGTTCAGCGCGGCGTTCTCGCGCGCGCATTGGCACGCGAACTCCGAAATGTCCACGCCCGTCACCTCGCGCGCGCCGAACTTCGCGGCGTGCAGCGCGAACGCGCCGGTGTGCGTGAAGCAGTCGAGCACGCGCGCGTCCTTGACAAACGGCGCGATGGCGGCGCGGTTCTCCTTCTGGTCGAGGAAATAGCCCGTTTTTTGACCGCTTTTCACGTCCACGAGGAAGCGCACGCCGTTCTCCGCGATCTCCACGCGCTCGGGCACGTCGCCAAGCAGCACGCCCGTTTTCTGCTCCATGCCCTCCAGCGCGCGCACGGGCACGTCGTCGCGCTCGTAGATGCCGCGCGGCGACAGCGCCTCGGCAAGCGTATCGACCACGGTCTGCTTGAACGCCTCCATGCCCAGCGACAGGCATTGCAGCGACAGCACGTCGCCGAAGCTGTCGACCGCCAAGCCCGGCAGCCCGTCGGACTCCGAATAGATCAGCCTGCACGAGCGCATATCGGCGAACGCGCGGCGGTAGTCGATCGCGCGGAGCACGCGCGCACGGATGAACGCGCCGTCCACCGGCTCGTCGTTTCGCGTCACGATGCGCAGCGCGATTTGCGATTTGGGGTTATACAGCGCGCGCGCCAGAAAACGCCCGTTGGACGCGGCGACCGTGACCACGCCGCCCGGCGCGCAGTCGTCCGTCGCGCCCTTGATATCGCTTTGAAAAACCCACGGATGCCCCGCGTGCACACGCTTGTCCCTGCCGGGCAGAAGATACACCGTCGCCATACGTTCTCGCCTCCCTGATTTGCGTTTGCATTATAGCATGAATGCCGCTATAATAACAATGTTCTGATTTTGTTTCTACGGAGGAAATGCCATGCGCGTAAGGATCACCGATATCCAGCTGCTGCCCGGCGCGGACGCGCCGCTTCTCCCGGACGCCGAAGTGCAGATCGAAAACGGCGCGATCGTCTATGCCGGGGCGCGCGAGCAAGCGCCCGCGTTCACGGCGGACGATACCGTGCGCGGCGACGGCTGCCTGTGCATGCCCGGGCTTGTCAACGCGCACGCGCACAGCGCCATGACGCTGCTGCGCGGCGTTGGCGGCGATTTGCCGCTCGACCGCTGGCTCAATGAACAGATTTTCCCGGCGGAACACCGCCTGACCGCCGATTTCGCGCGCGCGGGCATGAACTTGGCGCTGCTGGAGCAGCTTCGCTTCGGCGTAACGACGACCAACGACATGTACATGTTCCCCGAGATCTCGGCGGACTGCGCGGACAAGGCGGGCGCGCGCATGCTGATTTGCAACGCCTGCGTAGACTTTAACAACGGCGGCGGGCAGCTTGCCGAGGCAATCGCCTTTTATCGCGCGTATAACGGCTATGCGAACGGGCGCGTGCGCGCGTCCATCGCGCTGCATGCCGAGTATACCAGCAATCCGCCGTTCGTGCGCAAGGTCGCCGAGGCGCGGGCGGAATACGGCTCCATCATGCACGTCCACGTTTCGGAGACGGCGCATGAGGTCGCGGGCTGCTACGAGCGCCACGGCATATCGCCCGTGCGCTATTTCCACGATTTGGGGCTGTTTTCCGGGCGCACGATCGCGGCGCACTGCGTGGCGGTGGACGACGAGGACATCGCGATCCTTGCCGAGGACGGCGTAAGCGTCGCGCATTGCCCGGTGAGCAACCTCAAACTCGGCAGCGGCGTCGCGCCCGTGCCTAAAATGCTCGCGGCGGGCGTGCGCGTAGCGCTGGGGACGGACGGCGTCGCCAGCAACAACAACCTCAACCTCTGGGAGGAAGTCAAGCTCATGGGCATATTGCACAAGGGCGTGACGGGCGACCCAACGGTGATATCGCCCGCGCAGGCGCTTGCCGCCGCGACCGTCGAGGGCGCGCGCGCACTCGGGTTTGACGATGTCGGGCTGCTCGCGCCGGGATACCGCGCCGATTTGATCTTGCTCGACACGCGCGCCGCGCACGTCACGCCGCGCCGCGACGCGCTGGATTGTCTGGTGTACGCGCAGCAGGGATGCGACGTGCGCATGACGATGGTCGACGGGCGCATACTGTACAAAGACGGCGAATATCGTACGCTCGACCGCGAGCGCGTGCTCCGCGAGGCGGAAGCGGCGGCGCGCGTCATGGCGTGATGAATGAAACGGGAAAGGGAAAGCATTGAGAATTTTCGAGAACCTGACATTGGACGAGGAACGCGCGCTCTACGCCGCGCGTGACGCACTCGTGGTCAACTGCCGCTTTGAAGGACCGAAAGACGGCGAATCGGCGCTCAAGGAATGCCAAGACATTACCGCCGAACGCTGCTTTTTCGCCCTGCGTTACCCGCTTTGGCATGTCACAAACGGCGTGCTGTGCGACTGCCATATGACCGACACCTGCCGCGCCGCCATGTGGTATGACAAAAACCTGACGCTGACCGACTGCCGCCTGCTCGGCATTAAGGCGATGCGCGAATGTCTGGATATGACGCTCGACCGCTGCGAGATCGTCTCGCCGGAGTTTGGCTGGAAATGCCGGGACATCGTCATGCACGACTGCGAGCTGACGGGCGAATATCCATTTTTTGACAGTGAGGACATGACGATTTCGCGCCTGCGCCTGAAGGGCAAGTATTCCTTCCAGTACGCCAAGAACACGGTCATCCGCGATTCCGTGCTGGACACCAAGGACGCTTTCTGGCACTGCGAGAACATGACGGTGTACGACAGCGAAGTACGCGGCGAGTACCTTGGCTGGTACTCCAAGGGCTTGAAGCTCGTGCGCTGCAGGATTTCGGGCACGCAGCCGCTTTGCTATTGTGAAGGATTGGTCTTGGAGGACTGCGAAATGGAGAACGCCGATCTGGCGTTCGAGCGCTCCGACGTTCGCGCGACGGTCAAAGGGCACATCGACAGCGTGAAGAACCCGATTTCCGGGCGCATCGAGGCGGACGATATCGGCGAGGTCATTCTGGACGAAACGCTGCCCGCCGGGGCGAACTGCGAGATCATACAGAGGGATCGATGACCGAGGATGCTATCGGGCGGCTGCTGCTTTCGCGGTACGGGCTTGCCGCGCGTTCGCTGCAGCGCGCTGCCTCGGGCGTTGGCGCGGACACGTTCTTCGCCGCATGCGACGAAGGCAGGTACGTCGTCAAGCTCGCGGAAGCCAACGTCATGAACCACCCCGAACTGGAGCCCGCGCTTTGCGCGCGGCTGCGCGCGCGCGGCGTGTCCGCGCCCGTGTTTTTGCGCGCCAAGGACGGCGGCTTCCTGACGGAAGCGGACGGCAGGCTGCTGCACGTGCAGGCGTTCATCGAGGGCAAGACGTACGCGCCGCATCGCGCGCCCGACTGGCTGCTGGATGCGATGGCGCGCACGCTGGGCGATATCCACACCGCGCTTTCGGGTGAGGCGAACTTGCCCGTCGGCATCGGCGCGGGTTTTTTCGCCCATATGACGCCCGAGCGCGCGCTCGCGTCCTATCGGGAGACGCTCGCGGAAGCGAAGCGCCGGGGCGATGCGCAAATTGCTGACGACCTCGCCTTTCGCGTCGAGCTGCTCTCGCGCTTCCCGGACTTGGGCATCGATGTTGCGCGGCTCTCTTGCCGCGCGACGCACGGCGACTACACCGCCGCGCAGATCCTATGCGGCGAAAGCGGCATCAATGCCGTGATCGACTGGACCTCGGCGTGCGTGCACCCGGTCGTTTGGGAGATCATGCGCTCCTATGTTTATGCCGCGCCGACCTGCGAAACGGGCGCGATCGACGCTGCCGGGCTTGCGCGGTATATCGGGCTGTACCGCGAGCGCGCGCCGCTGTCCGCGTTCGATATCGCCATGCTGCCGCGCGTGTTCTACTATCAGATTGCCGTGTGCGATTATTACGCGCAGTACTATCGATCGACCGCCGTAAGCCGCGAACAATTCCTGTGGCAGGCGACGTTTTCCACCCGCATGATGCGCTGGCTGGATGAGCGTCTGGACGAACTGACGGAAGCGCTGCTGCAATGAAAAACCGCCCCGAAAGGCGGCTTTTTCATTACTCCGACCGTAATGCCTCGACGGGGTTTTTCCTTGCCGCGAGCCGCGAGGGGATGAGCCCCGCGATGAACGTCAGCGTCACGCTGACGGCGACCAGTATCGCCGCGCCGCCCATCGGCAGGATGGCTTTGAGCAGCGCGATCTCCGTGAGCTTGAACAGGATAAAGTTGATGGGGATCAGCATGAGCAGCGATATGGCGATGCCCAGCACGCCCGCCGTCAGCCCCACGATGGCGGTCTCTGCGTTGAACACGCGCGAGATATCGCGCTTGGACGCGCCGACCGCGCGCAGCACGCCGATTTCCTTGGTGCGCTCCAGCACCGAAATGTAGGTGATCACGCCGATCATGATGGACGATACGATCAGCGATATGGCGACGAACGCCATGAGCACGTAGGAGATGGCGTTGATGATCGTCGTCACCGAGGACATCAGCAGCGCGACGTAATCGGTGTAGGTAATCCTGTCCTCGTCCGCCGCCGCGTCGTTGTATTCCTCGATGATGCGCGCGATTTCGTCCTTGTGCTCGAAGGTCGTGGCGTACAGGTTGATGGACGAAGGGCTGTCTTCGCTCGCGTAGCCCAGCAGCTTGAGGTTGCCCTCGAACGTCGCTTCCGACACGCGCGACGGCACGTATTGGTCGTGCAGCGCCGCGAGCCTGCCGTCCTTCGCGTCCAGCGAATCCAGCAGCGCCGCCGCCTCGTCGTCGGATGTCGCCGCCAGCCGCGCTTGCGCTTCCTCGGTATAGCGCGCGGCGATTTGCTCGCGCATGCCCGCGGCGACGGCGGTCTGGAACGCCTCGTCGGTCATGTTCCGGATGTATTTCTGGATGAGCGTGGTGTCCGGCAATCCCATCTGCTTTGCGTACATGTCCAGCACCAGCTTTTCCAGCTCCTCGCGCGTGTTGCCGGAAAACAGCTCGTCGATGGTTGCGTCTATGTATTCCTCGGTCGGCTCGGCGGCGATTTCGCGGTACAGCGCCGCTTTCTCGGCGACCGGCAGCGCCTTTGCATACGCCCGGAACGCCGCCGCCTTTTCCACGTCCGTCGTGGCGGGCTTCGCGCCGCCCGCGAACGGCAGCCCGGTCAGCACGTCGGTATTCGGGTCGGCAAGCTGCGCGCGGACGATTTCCGCTTCCGCCGTTTTCTGCATGAGCCGCGCGGTCAGCGCGCTGGTGTAGCCGACGGAGCCGCTCATCATCGAGGCGACGGCGTCGGGATTGGGGCGCATGATGCCCGAAACCTTCAGCGTGACGCCGATTTCCTCGTTGCCAAAGAGCAGCGTCATGCCGGCGTCCGTCGCGGCGAGGTCGGAATACGTGCCGTCCGCGTTCTTCTGGTATTGCTCAAAGCCCGGAATCAGCCGGAACGTCAGCCCCAGCAGGTCCGCGTATTCCCACACGCCGACCGCGCTCGTGTCGATTTCCTTGCCCGCCTGTGCGGTCGAAAGAAAATCCATCATGTCGTTCGTGGTTTTGAGCCCGAGCATGTACAGCGCCATGTCGCTCAGCTCGTTGTTGCGGTTGACGAACAGCACCACCTCGTCCGCGCTCTGCGGCCAGCGCCCCGCGAGCACGTCGTATTGCTCCAGCAGCGTGCCCGAGACCAGCGCGCCGTCGTTCCCCGGCAGCATTTCTTCCCACATGTCAAAGGAGGTATACGAGGAAAACTGCTCGCCCGTCGGCATGTATTGCGCCGTTCCCATTTTTGACATTAGCGTCATGATATCGGATTTGACGATCGCGCCGTCACGGTCGCGGACATAGACGTTCATCGGCGCGTCGTAGGCGTAGCTGACGGCGCTCAAATGCGCTCGAATCTCCTCGTCCGTTTCAAGGAACGTCTTAAACGCCGTGAGGTTATTCCGCGTGATCTCCGCGCCCGTGAAGGAGTTCATCATGTCGTACATGATGGCGCTCTCGTAAACTTTATCGCGCTCCTTTTCGGTGCGCGCCTGCCCGCGCGCCTCGGCGAGCGTTTCCATCATCGAACTCATGTCCACCGATTCCGCCTGAATGGTGACGGGGTAGCTCGACAGCGTATCCTCCAGCACGCGGTTGATGTACTCCTGAAAGCCGGTCGAGACCGAGAGCACCAGCGCGATGCCGATGATGCCGATGCTGCCCGCGAAGCAGGTGAGGATGGTGCGCGCCTTCTTGGTCATGAGGTTGTTGAGCGAAAGGGACAGCGCCGTGCCAAAGGACATCGACGGGTGCTTGCGCCCGGACGCTTGCTTGGCGGGCGCTTCGGTATCGTCCGCGCCGTCGTAGGGCGCGGTATCGTCCACGATCTTGCCGTCCAGCAGGCGCACGATGCGCGTGGAATAGCGCTGGGCGAGTTCGGGGTTGTGCGTGCCCATGATGACCAGCCTGTCGCGCGCGATTTCCTTGAGAATCTCCATGACCTGCACGCTGGTTTCCGAATCGAGCGCGCCGGTTGGCTCGTCGGCGAGCAGAATGTCCGGGTCGCTCGCGAGCGCGCGCGCGATGGCGACGCGCTGCATCTGCCCGCCGGATAGCTGGTTGGGCTTTTTGCGCATCTGGTCGGCAAGCCCGACGCGCGTGAGCGCCTCCTGCGCGCGCTTGCGGCGCTCGAGCTTGGAAACGCCCGAGATCGTCAGCGCCAGTTCGACGTTTTTGAGCACGCTCTGGTGCGGGATGAGGTTGTAGGTTTGGAACACAAAGCCGACGGAGTGGTTGCGGTATGCGTCCCAGTCCGCGTCCTTGAACTCTTTCGTACTGCGCCCGCCGATGATAAGATCGCCGCTGGTATACTGATCCAGACCGCCGATGAGGTTCAACAGCGTCGTTTTACCCGAGCCTGACTGCCCGAGCACGGACACGAACTCGCTCTTGCGAAAGGCGATGTCGATGCCGTCCAGCGCGCGCACGGTCGCGTTCCCGGCGGTATAATCCTTTTGAACATGGATGAGTTTGAGCATGCTTTCTTCCTTTCTATCGGCGCGTACGCCTTCCTCATCATACCCGGAAAACTGCGTTTTTGCAACCCGTGCCATAAATCTGACACACAAAAAAGCGACCCCGCTTTCGCAAGGTCGCCTTTTTACTGAATCTTAGTACCGACGGGGGTTCTGCTGCGCGTAGCAATCGCGGCAGTACACCGGACGGTCGCCGCGCGGGGAGAAGGGGACCTGCGTGGTGCAGCCGCAGCCGTCGCAGATGACTTCGTACATCTGGCGCTCGCCCGAGCGACCGCCGCCATTGGCGTTGCGCTTGGCAAGACGGCACGCGGAGCAGCGGCTGGGCTCGTTCTGGAAGCCCTTCTCGGCGTAGAACGCCTGCTCGGACGCGGAGAACACGAATTCCTGACCGCAGTCGCGGCAGATGAGGGTTTTGTCTTCGTACATGGTTAATTCCTCCTGTTTTGTAATTATCCAAACCGACGAGAGTTACAGTTGATTCCCTGGGCTCTACCATCGGTCGTAGGACGATGTACAAAACCTGGCGGAACACCTGAAATACCTTGGCTTGGCATACGCACAGAGTATACCACAGGTTTTCCGGTTTGTATACCCCTTTTTGAGAATTTTTCTAGAAATTTCCATAAAATGCAAAAATCACTGAAAATCTCCGATCTTTCGCGTATTCTTGCGTCGCGGCGCGCTTGCTGTTATAATGGAGGAAAGCGTTGCAAAGGAAGGGATCGCATGGTCACGATCGATTATCAGCTGCTGGGCAGGCAAATCCGGGCGACGCGGCGCGCGATGCGCATGACACAGTCCCAGCTCGCTTCGCTGGCGGGCGTGTCCACGTCGTTCATGGGGCATCTGGAACGCGGCACGCGCGTGCCGAGTCTGGACACGCTGGCGTCGCTGGCGGGCAGCCTTGACGCGAGCATCGAGGACCTGCTGCGCGGCGCGGTGACGTATGAACCCGATGTTGTGCAGACCGCGCCCGAGCAGCCGCAGCGCGTCAAGTCGATGCTCAAGGAAATGATCAACATGCAAAACGACCTCCTGGACGATTGGAAAGTCCGGGAGGACGAAAACAAGTAACGCGATTCAGCGGTCTTTGAGCTGCTGCTGGATGTCGCTGACGAGCGACGCGAGGCTGGGCGACGTTTTGATGCCGCCGGCGATTTTGTCGCAACCGTAGAGGATGGTGGAGTGGTCGCGCCCGCCGATGGACTGCCCGATGCGCGGCAGGGAAGCGTCGGTCATTTCGCGGCACAGGTACATGGCGATTTGCCGGGGCACGGTGATCTCGCGGTTTCTGCGCGGGCCCGTCAGGTCGTCCGGCGTGATGGAATAGTACCGCGCCACGCAGTCGATCACGTCCTCGCAGGTGATGTGCCGCGGCTCGGCGCGCGAAAAGACCTCGCGGAGCGCGTCGTCGGTCAGCTGCACGTCCACCGGCTGCCCCGAGAGCGAGGAATAGGCGACAATACGCGTCAGGCAGCCTTCCAATTCACGGATGTTGCTCTCTACGCGCTCGGCGATCATGTTGATGACCTCGTCGCTGACCTTGATGATCTCGTCCTTTGCCTTCGTGCGCAGGATGGCGACGCGCGTTTCCAAGTCGGGGCGCTGCACATCGGCGATCAAGCCCCACTCGAAGCGGCTGCGCAGGCGCTCTTCCAGCCGCGCGATTTCCTTGGGCTGGCGGTCGGAGGAGATGATGATCTGCTTGCCGGCGGCGTGCAGGGCGTTGAAGGTGTGGAAAAACTCCTCCTGCGTGCTGTCACGCCCCGAAATGAACTGGATATCGTCCACCATCAGCACGTCCACGCTGCGGTATTTTTCGCGGAACGCCACGTTCTTATTCTGCTGGATGGCGGCGATCAATTCGTTGGTGAAGTCTTCGCTGGTGACGTAGCACAGCCGCGTATCGGGCTTTTCTTGCAGGATAAAGTGCCCGATGGCGTGCATCAGGTGCGTTTTGCCCAGCCCCACGCCGCCATAGATGAACAGCGGGTTGTAAGCGTCCGCCGGGGACTCCGCCACGGCGAGCGCTGCGGCGTGCGCGAAGCGGTTGCCGTTACCCACGACGAAGGACTCGAACGTGTACTTGGGGTTGAGCGTCATGACGGGCGGCGCGATGCGCGCGGGGGACAGCGTGTCCTCGCGGTACGCCTCCGCCTGCTGCGGCGTGAGGATGGATACGTTCAGCGGTCGCCCCGCGACCTGCGAGAGCGAGTTCTTGATCAGCCCGGAATAGCGCGGCACGACGAACTGATGATAAAAATCCGTCGCCGCCTCGATGACAAAATGGTCGCCCGTAATCTCCACCGGGCGCAGCGCGGCGGAGATCCATGTGGCGTAGGTCACTTCGCTCATTTCATTGCGCATGAGCTGGCACGCGCTGTCCCAAATCGCCTTTGTGTCCAATACGGAAAGCCCCCAAACCGTTTTTCTGCCGTATGCGTGTATGCAGCGTTTCCCAAAGAAAGCGGGAAAAAAACACCCACGCGGCATCCGTTCTGCGCAGCCTGTGGATAACTTGCTGTGGATAACCCCTGATACGCAGGTATCATACCAGAAACAGAGGCGAATTTCAAGCCTTTTTCTCGCGTTCCGCGCAATGTATAGCGCGCGCCTGTTGATAACTGGCGAGACTATCCCTTGTGTTTCTCGCCGCCGCCGACCACCATTCGTTGTCCGGTGAATGTATAAAGTTGCAGTATATGGAATAATATCCAACAATAACAATTCCAAGAAAATTTTGTTACCAAAATAAAACGTCGCGCCGCCTATTCTTTACAAGCGAGCGTTTTTATGGTATCGTAGGAACAGCCGAAACGCAAAGGATGGTGTGTCGCTTTGGTGACCATGGATTCGGTCGCCGCGCTTCTGCGCCCGTGGCTCGGCTCGCGGCTCGTCGCGGAAGCGCCGGACTTCCTGCAGGCGCTGACCAACCGCCTGCACACCTTTGTTTGCGACGCCGATACCATCGCGCGCGTCTGCCAAACGCTGGACAGCATGCTGTTTACCGGCATTCGGGACATGACGCGCGGCGGTATGCGCGTGCTGCTGGACGACGGCAGGTGGATGCGCGTGCGCGTCGGCGACTGCACGATCATGGCGGACGAGCTGACCTTTTTGCTGCTGGCGGAGCTGCCGCGCGACGCGCTGCACTTTCGCGTCATCCGCGAATATTCTTTGCGGGAAAGCAGCTTGTCGGCGCTGCGCGCGCTGCTGACGCGCTACGCCGAGCACCAGACGGACGAGGAGCTTTCCGCCCTGAAATACGTCGTCAAGACCTGCCACCCGCCATTTCGCTGGCGGGGCTGGCTCGAGTAGGAGCACGAAAGGATACGGCATTGGGAAAGATCATCGCGATTGCCAACCAAAAAGGCGGCGTCGGGAAAACGACGACCGCCATCAATCTGTCCGCGTGCTTGGCGGACGCGGGAAAGAGCGTGCTGCTGCTGGACATGGACCCGCAGGGCAACGCCACGAGCGGGCTGTCGGTGCGCGCGGGCAGGCAGACGGTCTATGAATCGCTGTTGGGCGAGCTGCCGCTTGCCTCGGTCGTCGTCAAAACGAAGTTCAAGGGGCTGTCGGTCGCCCCGTCGGACATCCGCCTTGCCGCCGCCGAGGTCGAGCTGGTGTCGATGGACAGGCGCGAATACCGCCTCCGCGCGCTGACTGCCGAGCTGCGCGCGCAGTACGACTTTCTCCTGATCGACTGCCCGCCGTCGCTCGGGCTGTTGACGGTCAACGCGCTGGCGGCGGCGCAGAGCGTCCTCGTGCCGATCCAGTGCGAGTATTACGCGCTGGAGGGCGTGACGGCGCTGATGAACACGATCACGCGCATTCAGCGCGGCGTGAATCCGTCCCTCGCGCTGGAGGGCGTGCTGCTGACGATGCTGGACGGGCGCACGAACCTGTGCATTCAGGTGGTGGACGAGGTCAAGAAGCATTTCCGCGGCAAGGTGTTCTCCGCCGCCGTGCCGCGCAACGTGCGGCTGGGCGAAGCGCCCAGCCACGGGCTGCCCATCCATGTGTACGACCCCAAATGCGCGGGCGCGGAGGCGTATCGCCAGCTCGCGCGCGAGGTCATCGGCAAAAATAGGTAAAGAGGGTGCGATATGGCAAAACGGTTCGCGCTTGGCAAGGGGCTGGACGCGCTCATCCCCGAGGACGATTCCCTTCTGCGTATGACGGACGTGCCGCTGTCCGAAATCGACGTCAACGCCGATCAGCCGCGGCGCGCCTTTGACGACGAAAGCCTGCGGCAGCTTGCGGAGAGCGTGGCGCAGGTAGGCGTTTTGCAGCCGCTGCTGGTCGTCGCGCGCGGCGGGCGCTACCGCATCGTGGCGGGCGAGCGCAGGTACCGCGCGGCGCGGCTCGCGGGGCTTGCCGCCGTGCCGTGCATCGTGCGCGATTTCGACGAGGCGGGCGAGATGGAAGCGGCGCTCATTGAAAACATGCAGCGCGAAGACCTCAACCCCATCGACGAGGCGCTTGGTGTGCGCGCGCTGATGGACGCCTGTGGGTACACGCAGGAGCAGGCGGCTTCGCGGCTGGGGCGCTCGCGTCCCGCCGTGGCAAACCTTTTGCGCCTGCTGCTGCTCCCGGATAGCGTGCGCGAGCTGGTGTCGATGGGCAAGCTGTCGGCGGGGCACGCGCGCGCGCTTGCCGGGCTGCAAAGCGAAGAAAGGCAAATCGTGCTCGCGCGGCGCGCGGTATCCGAGGGCTTGAGCGTGCGCGCGCTCGAAAGGCTGTGCGCCGAGCAGGACTTGCCCGATACGCCGCCCAGACCGCGCGAAACGTCGATGTCGCTTGAATTGCAGGACATGGAAGGCCGCCTGCGCATGGCGTTCGGCGTGCGTGCGAAGGTGTCCGGCAACGATGCGTTCGGGAAGATCGTGCTGCCCTACGCCACGCCGGAAGAACTGGAGCGCATCAACGAAGCGCTGGGGAGGCTGCTATGAAGTTGCCCGCATGGGGGATCGCGTTCCTGATCGTCGCCGTCGCCGGCATGACGGCGCTGTTTGTCCAGTACCAGCGCAAAAAGCGCAAAGAGCAAGGCGATAAACGCCCCGCCGTCATCGCGCTCAAGGGCGGCGCGACGCTGGTATCGGTGATTGTGGCGCTGGTCGCGTGCGTGTATGGCGGCGGCGGCGCGCCCGCGTGGCTGATGGTTGCGGGGCTGGTTTTTTGCACGGCGGGCGACGTGCTTTTGTGCGTGCATTTCTATACCGGCATGGGCGCGTTCGCGCTGGGGCATGTCGCGTATATCGCGGCGTTCCTCTCGCTGCACGTCCCGGACGGGCAAAACGCCGCGCTGTTTGTCGTGCTGCTGCTGGCGCTCTTTGCGCTGCTGTTCCGCTGGCGCGGGCACATGGCGGGGCGGCTGATTCCGTTTTCGCTGTACGGCGCGCTGCTGGTGGGCATGCTGTCGCTGACGGTCGGGCTTTCGCCGCTGTTGACGGCTGGCGCGGCGCTGTTTGTGGTGTCGGACGGCGTGCTGGCGCACGACACCCTCGTGGGGCGCACGCGCCTGACGGACGATATTTGCCTGACCTGTTATTTTTACGGGCAATTCCTGATTGCCATGTCGGTGTTCCTTCTGTAGCTTTCTACCTTCTGTACGTGTACCGCCCGACGAGCCGGGGGATAGCGTTGTAGAGCCCGTACGCGTCGGCGTAGACATGGTAATGCTCGCCCACCGCCCAGTCGATGGAGGACATGTTTTCCAGCATCACCTGCCGCGCGCCGCCCGAGTCGTCGATGGTCATGATGGCGAGCTGCGGCTTGGGGCTGACGATTTCCTCGATCGTCCCTTTGCAGACATAGATTTGCGTGTCCGCCACGCGCTTGGAGAGCATGGCGAGAAAATCCGAATACCCGAACGCGTCCATCGCCCACGCCTTGGGCGTGTAGTCGTCCGCCGGCGGCAGGTAATACACCGGGTATTCCACGAGCGTCGTTTCCTTGCCGGGGTACTCCGCCTGAATGGATATGGTGTTGTAGCCGATGGTGTTGAACACCGCGTGGAAGCTGAACGAGCCGCTGGTCGCGAGCTGCGACATGTCCGCCTTGACGTTGGGCGAGAGGATGGTAATGGCAGCGCCCGGGCGCGTGTTCGCCTTGACGAGCATTTCTTTCTCCGAGCTTTGCGTGGCGATATCGCCCGACAAATCGAGCGGGATGTCCTGCGGCGCGCGGTAGATGACGATCTGCGCGGAGTTATCGCGGTAATACTGGCACTTGACGCGGATGGTGAACACGTTGTCGCCGATCGCCTGCACGGGCGCGTTGTAGTTGATGTAGCCATCCTGCGTGTTGACCATGTCGGTGAGGTTTTCGTCGTTGATGAACACCGTGCTGTTTTGCTCGACGTGGATCTTGATGTTGTACAGCGGCGTGGAAACCTCCACGCGCCCCACGTCGGGCGTGATGAGCGTCAGCGGCGACAGCGGGATGTCGATGTCGTAGAAGATCTGCTCCATCGGCTTTTGCTCGCCCGCGCTGGTCTTGATGTAGGGCGTGAGCGTGACGCGCATGGTCTCGTCCTGTATGGTCTCCATCGTTTCATACCAAGTGTAGTCCGCGACCTGCACGGTCGCGTACCCGCCCGTGACGAGGTAGGATTTCTTCAGTTCTTTGATGTAGATTTGCGTGCCCTCCGATTCGGGGATGCGAACGGTGTGCGCCGCCATGCCGGAAAGCAGCGAGGAGGTGATCTCCACGCGCTCCTGCAAAGGCGGCGTCGGCTCGCCCGCGATGGCGGGGTAGACAAAACGGTAGCCGAAAAAGCCCGAGACGAACAGCAGCAGCAATATTGCCGCCACGCGCGTGAACCGGCGCGCGCCAAAGCGCCTGCCGCCGCGAAGCTGGCGCAGCGTCATGTACCGCCGATCGCCCTTGCTGTCCACATAGGTGCGCGAGAACGCGCCGCGGTAGTCGCGCGTGTTCTCGTAGTCGTCGTAATCCACCGGCATGTCGCGCGTCGCGCCCGTTTCGCCGGGCACGGGCGGGAAAATGCCGCTTTGTCTGTCGTAGGTCTGCACGCTGCGCCCGGACGGCGCGTCGCCGCGCCGCGCGCTTTCCTCGCGCAGCAGACGCTGACGGTATTCGCCGCGCGCCTTGCGTGAACGTAGCTGCTGCATGTCGGCGGCGAGCACGTCGCGCGGGTCGGGCGAATAGCTCGCGTTGCCGTCCTCGTCCACGCGCATGCGCGATCTGGCGGGCTGCGATACGGCGACGGGCGTTTGCGGCTCTTCGGCGGCGGGCAGCGGCTCGCCGCATTGGAAGCAGCGCGGGAAGGAAGCGCGGTTCCAGTGTCCGCACTTGGGGCATTTCATCTCTTGCGTACCTCCCGGGTGTTGACGGTATCCACCGGATACGCTGCTTACATTCGCACTCCCCGCCGCGAATTCCTGCCGCCAGGCGGACAAATTCGTAAACTTTCTGTAAACTCTCCTTAACATATTGTGGCGCGCGCAGTTTGACAGCGCGGCAGACTGTGGTATAATCAGACATGCGCTCTACCGGAGCGTATTTCACGCGAGTTGAAGGAAGTGCGGCATGCGGCTTTGCGATATCCACGCGCCGGAGGACGTTCGGGGACTCTCTCGGCAAGAGCTCGAGACGCTGGCGGGCGACATCCGGGACGAGATCATCAAAACGGTTGCGCGCAGGGGCGGGCATCTGGCGTCCAATTTGGGCGTGGTGGAATTGACGCTCGCCTTGCACATCGCGTTTGACTGCCCCAAGGATAAGCTGATTTTCGACGTGGGGCATCAGTGCTACGCGCATAAGCTGCTGACCGGGCGGTACGACCGCTTCCATACGCTGCGCGCGTTCGGCGGCATCAGCGGGTTTCCCTCGCGCGAGGAAAGCGTCTTCGACGCGTATAACACCGGGCACGCGTCGACCGCGATCTCGGCGGCGCTGGGCTTGGCGCGCGCGCGCGATTTACAGGGCGAGAACCATCATGTGGTCGCGGTCGTGGGCGACGGCGCGCTGACGGGCGGGCTGTGCTACGAGGCGCTCAACGACGCGGGCAGCTCGGGCACGCGTATGATCGTCGTGCTCAACGACAACGAAATGAGCATATCGCGCAACGTCGGCGCGGTGGCGAAATACCTCACGCACATGCGCGTGAGCAAGGGCTGGCTGGAAATCAAGCGCGTGATCGCGTCGGCGCTGCTGCATACGCCCAAGGTCGGCAAAGGGCTGCACCGCAGCTTCCAGCGTTTCAAGAACTACATCCGCAACAGTTTCATCCGCGACAAGCTGTTCAGTTCGCTCGGTTTCCACTATTTCGGACCGGTGGACGGCAACGATACGCTCTCGCTCGCACGGTTGTTCGCGCGCGTGCAGACGATCGACGAGCCTGTGCTCGTGCACGTCGTCACGCGCAAGGGCTCGGGCTACGAGCTTGCCGAGAACGACCCGTCCGCGCTGCATGGTACGCCGCCTTTCCATGTGCAAAGCGGCAAGCCGAGAAGCGGCGCGTCGCACGAATCCTTCGGCGCGGCGGCGGGCAAGGCGCTGCTCGCGCTTGCGGAGAAGGACGCGCGCGTTGCGGGCGTGACCGCCGCCATGACCGACGCGACAGGGCTTGCGCCGCTGCGCGAGCGTTTCCCGGACAGGCTGTTTGACGTGGGCATCGCCGAGGAGCACGCGCTCGTGCTCGCGGCGGGGCTGGCGGTCGGCGGCATGCGCCCGTTCGCCGCCATCTACGATACGTTTCTGCAGCGCGCCTACGACCAGCTTACCGAGGACGTGTGCCTGCAAAACCTGCCCGTCTGCCTTTTGGTGGATCGCGCGCAGCTTTCGGAGGACGGGGCGACGCACCACGGCGTGTTCGGGCTGTCGTATATGCGGCATATCCCGAATTTGACGCTGCTCACGCCGTGCGCGACGGGCGAATTGCCCGCTATGCTCGCATGGGCGCTCGCGGCGGGGAAGCCCGTTGTGATCCGCTATCCGCGAGCCGTCGCTCCGGCGCTGGAGGAGATTTCGTGGGAAGGCGCGTTCGCGCCCGGGAAATGGCGCGTCCTGCGCCCGGGGAACGACTGCGCGATTCTCGCGGTCTCCACGATGGCGGCGGTCGCGCTGTCCGCCGCCGTCACGCTCGACGCGCGAGGCATTCAGGCACGCGTCGTCGCGGTCAGCAGCGTAAAACCCTTGGACGAGGCGATGCTGCACGAACTGTCGGAGACCGAGACGCCAATCTTCACGCTCGAGGAGAACGCGCTCGCAGGCGGGTTCGGCAGCGCCGTGTCTGAATATTTTGTGAAAGAAAAACTGCCGCCGCCCGCCGCGCTGCTGGGCATTGACGATCGCTTCCTGCCGCACGGCGATCACGCCTCGCTGCTCAAGGCCGCCGGGCTGGACGCGCAAAGCGTCGCGCGGCGCGTGCGCCAGCGGCTGACGGAGGGCATCGAATGAAAACGCGCGCCGATATCGCGCTGGTTTCACAGGAGCTGGCGCAAAGCCGCGAGCGCGCGCAGGCGCTCATCATGTCCGGCGTGGTCTATCTGGGCGAACGCCGCGTGGAAAAGCCGTCCGAGCAGATCGCGGACGGCGAAACGTTGATTGTGCGCGGCGAGCGCGAACCGCTGGCGAGCCGGGGCGCGCACAAGCTCGAGAAGGCGATTGCGGAATTCCAAGCCGACGTGCGCGGGCTGACCTGCATGGACATCGGCGCGGCGGCGGGCGGGTTCACCGATATCCTGCTCAAAAACGGCGCTTCGCACGTCTACGCCATTGACGTGGGTTACGGGCAGCTCGACTGGCGCTTGCGCAGCGACGCGCGCGTGACCGTCATGGAGAGGCAGAACGCGCGGTATCTGACAGCGGACATGTTCGCAAAAGGCATGCCTACGCTGACGGTCATGGACGTTTCGTTCATTTCCATCAAGCTGATCTTGCCCGTCGCGGCGCGCCTCATGGGCGAGCGCGGGCGGTTTCTGACGCTCGTCAAACCGCAGTTCGAGGCGGGGAAAGGGCAGGTCGGCAAGAACGGCGTGGTGCGCGAGGGCGAGATCCACGCGCGCGTGCTGCGCGAGATCCGCGATTTTGCGCCGAGCATGGGCTGGAGCGTCCGCGCGTTCACGTTTTCGCCCATTACGGGTCCCAAAGGCAACATCGAGTTCCTCGCCGATATCCAGCCCGGCGTCGCCGAGCCGATCACGGATGAAACCATCATATCGCTCGTCAAGGAAGCGCACGCCGCGCATCATATGTCGGTATAGAAAAGGACGGCTGTCACCCCGTCCTTTTTTGTTTATCCCTGATGCAGCGGCAATTCCACAATGAACGCCGTGCCCTCGCCCTCCTCGCTCTCGGCGTAGATGTTCCCGCCGTGGAGCATGACGAGCTGGTGCACGATGGACAGCCCCAGCCCCGTGCCGCCCGATTCGCGGCTGCGGGCTTTGTCCACGCGGTAAAAACGGTCGAAGATGTGCGGCAGGTTTTCCTTGGGGATGCCCGGACCATTGTCCTTGACGGTGAGCACCGCGTCGCGCCCGACGCGCTGCAGCGTCACCGTGATCTGCCCGCCCTGCTGCGTGTATTTGACGGCGTTGTCCATGAGGTTATAGACCACCTGCTGGAGTTTGGTTTTGTCGGCGTACATGTCGCACGCGTCCTGCAAGGACAGCGAGACCCGCGCTTTTCCGACATGGGGGAGAGCAGGTGCGCGCATTCCTTGACGACCGCCGCCAAGCTCATGTTCTCGCGCGAGAGCTTCATGTTCTTCGCGTCCATCTGCACGAGCGTCAACAAGTCCGATATAATGGAAGAAAGGCGGTCGATTTCTTTGTTGATGTCGGTCAGGAATTCCGTGCGCAGGCTTTGTTCCATGTCGGGCTGGTAAATCAGCGATTCCAGCAAAATCTTCATCGTCGCCAGCGGGGTTTTCAGCTCGTGGCTGGCGTTGGAAACAAACTGGTTGCGTGATTGATCGAGCGTTTCAAGCTTTTCGGACATGCTGTTGAACGTCTGCGACAGGTGCTTCATTTCGCCCGAGCCGGACACCTTCACGCGCGCGGAAAACTCGCCCTTCGCCATGCGCTGGATGACGCGTGTCATGGCGATGATGGGGCGCGTGATGACGCGTGAAAAAACCGTCGAGCACAAAAGCACCATTGCCGCGACGATCACGAATATCAGCAGCATCTGATCCTGCAATTGATAGAGATCCTGCATCATTTCCTGCACGGGCGACACTAGCAGCAGCACGCCGATGACGTTGGAGGACAGCACGATGCCCGCCGTGCAGTAGCCCACCCAGCGCGCGCTTGCCGAGCGCGAAAACAGTAAGCTCGTCGTGTTTGCCGATTCGCCACTCAATGAGTGCACGCCGTAATCGACGCTCTCGCCGCGCACGAGCACGCTGACGACCTCGGGATAGGCAAGCCGCGCGCCGCAGAGCTGGCTGTAGGAATCGGACTGCACCTTGCCGTCCGCGTCCAGCACCAGCAAGCGCCCGCCCATTTCGCCGCCCGCCGAGATCAGCTGCGTCTGCAGCGCGCGCATGTCGGCGCTCGCGAGCGACGGCGCGATCTGCGAGGCGAGCTTCTCGACCGTCACGCGGTCGGCGCGGATGCGCTGCTCAAACAAATAATCGCCCACCATGCCTGTCAGGGAGCTTGCCATTACGCCAAACGACACCCCGACAATCAGCAGGAAGGCGAGCACGATCTTCCAGCGGATGCTGGAAAACGGGTTGTTAATCTTTATCGGTGAAATAGTAGCCCACTCCCCACTTGGTGAAGATGAACTCCGGCTGCGCGGTGTTGCGCTCGATCTTCTCGCGGAGGCGGCGGATGTGCACGTCCACCGTGCGCGCGTCGCCCATGTAGTCGTACTTCCAGACGGTTTCGAGCATCGCTTCGCGGCTGAACACCTTGCCGCGGTTGTTGATGAACATCTGGAGCAAGTCGAATTCCTTCGCCGTCAGGCGCACGTCCTTGCCGCCCAGCGTCACCGAACGGTTGACGACGTTGACTTCCATGTCGCGGATGCGGATGATTTTGTTGTCCTCGGGGGAGGAGGGCGTGGTCGTCCTGCGGAAGATGGTCTTGATGCGCGCCTTGACCTCCAGAATATTGAAAGGCTTGG
>CAZEIC010000017.1:0-39028 GCA_964512175.1 uncultured Oscillospiraceae bacterium
TGGCGCGCGCCGGCATCTACTACCGCAAGGACATCGCCGAGAAGGTCGGCATCACGGAAGAGCCCAAAACCCTCGAAGACCTGACCAAGCTCGCCTACGCGCTGTCGGGCTATTCCGAGGACAGCTACGCGCTCAACATGGTCAAGTACGTCGCCGGGACGATCAACGTCATCACCGTCGCGCACGGCGCGCCCAACGGCTGGGGAGTGAACGAAAACGGCGATATCTACCCCGCGCATCAAGACCCGGCGTTCCTCGAAGGGCTGAACTGGCTGCGCGACCTGTACGCCGCCGGCGGCATCGACCCGGACTTCATGACCATCGAATCGGGCAACTGGGACGATATCGAGCGCACCGGCAAGGCGTTCATGCGCTTTGACTGCATGGACAACTGCTACCGCCAGCAGGAATGGTTCGAGAAGAACGAAGGCGCGACCGACACCATTTTCGCGATGGTGCCCTATGTCGAAAACGCTGCCGGCGAAACGCGCATGTGGCCGCAGAACTCGGGCTACAACGGCGAAATCGTCATCACCAAGGCGGTCAAGGACGAGGCGACCATGCTCAAAATCCTCGGCTTCCTCGATTGGTGCAACACCGCGGAAGGCTGCACGCTGGTGAACTGGGGGCTGGACGGCACGACCTTCTGGCTTCGCGAGGACGGCTTCCGCTACACCAACCCGACCGACGACGCGGACATGAGCGTGCAGGTGCAGACCATCCAGCACAGCCTCAACCAGCTCGGCATGAACGTCAACGGCGACCTTGCGCCCGCCGCAAAAATGACCGAACTGCGTCAGGAATACGCCGACCTGTCGATGGGTGAGATCGACAAGTGCATCGTAGACCCGTGCCATCCGCTCGTCAGCGAAACCTACGTCATGTTTGGCACGACGCTCAACCAGATGCTGGAAGACGCACACGTGCAGTACATCGCGGGCATCATCGACGAAGCCGGGCTGCGCGCCGTGTGGCAGCAGTGGAGCGACGAGGGCGGCGCGACGATCACCGCCGAATACAACGACGCGTACCACGCCTCGCTCGCCAAATAAGTCCATCACATTCCGCGCGGGCTGCCGTCTTTCGGGGCGGCAGCCCGCGAAGCAAGAGGGTTTATGAACAAGGTTTATCACTGCTTCCCCGGCGGCAAGCACAAAGCGCTGACGATGAGCTATGACGACGGCAAGCTCGCCGACAGGCGGCTCGTCGGCATCTTCAACGCAAACGGCATCCGCGGCACGTTCCACCTCAACGGCGGGCTGCTTGCGGACGCAAACCGCGTGCAGCCGGAGGAAATCGCTTCGCTGTACCAAGGGCACGAGGTCGCCTGCCACACGCTGACGCACCCGACCATCGCGCGCTGCCCGCTGCCCGAGGTCGCGCGCGAAGTGCTCGGCGACAGGCAGACGCTGGAAGCGTTCGCCGGATACCCGGTGCGCGGGCTGTCCTACCCCAACGGCTCGGTCACGGAGGACATCGAACGCCTGCTGCCCGCGCTCGGCATACGCTACGCGCGCGTCGTCGGCTCGTCGGGCGGTTTCGCGCTGCCCGAGAACCCGTACCGCTGGCAGGCGACATGCCACCACAACCACCGGCTGCTGGAACTCGGCGAAGAATTCCTGTCGCTGCACAAAACGCAGTACCTCTACCTCATGTATGTCTGGGGGCACAGCTACGAATTCGACGACAAGGGCAACTGGGACTTGATGGAGCGCTTCTGCGCGCAAATGGGCGGGCAAGAAGACGTTTGGTACTGCACGAACATTGAATTCATCGACTGTATGGACGACCTTCGGCGGCTGCAATTCACCGCCGACAACGACATCGTATACAATCCGAACGCGCGCGACTGCTGGCTGCGCGTCAATGACGGCGCGCCGCTGTGCGCAAAGGCGGGGCGGCTCACGCGCCTGTCGGAATAAGGAGAGCGACCGAATATGCACATCTACCGCGACGCAGTGACGGGCTACGACATCATCCGCTACACCGCCGGGCCCGAGCGCAACGCCAAGCTCTATTTCACCTGCGAAAACTTTTCGGCGGACGACCGCTACTGTTATTTCATGAAGCAGCAGCTTCCGGGGCGCTCGGACGGCGGCTGCTGGCGCGCCGATGTCCGAACGGGCGAGCTTTCGCGCGTGACCGACGACAGCTTTCGTGGCTTCGCGCTTGACCGCGAGAAGAACATCGGCTACACCTGCAAGAACGAAACCGAGGTCTACGCGGTCGATCTAACCGACAACAGCATGCAAAAGCTCGGCGACCTGCCCGCGGGCGGCGGCATCACCGGGCACTTGACGGCGGCGGACACAGGGCGCGTCGCGTGCAGCTATCACTTGGCGAGCAAGCTCTACGCGCTGGTGATCCTCGACCCCGGCAAGGAAGCCGAGGTCGTCTACCGCAGCGATTACCGCCTCGGGCACGCGCAAATCTGCCCGACCGACGAAAACCTTATCTTCTACATCCACGAAACCGAGGGCGACGCGTTCCAGCGCACATGGATGTTCGACGTTCGCGAGCGTTACGTGCGCCCGTACTATGTCGAGCACCCGGACGAGTGGATCACGCACGAGGTCTGGGCGGCGGACGGCGGCGAAATGGCGTTCATGAAGCTGCCCGGGCGCGTGATGATCGGCGACAAGGACGGGCGGCATTTCGACCAAGTCGCGTACTCCGAGCAGCTTTTACACCCGTGCCTGAGCCGCGACGGGCAATGGCTCTGCGCCGATCGCGTCAGCTACTTTGGCAATCAAGTGCAAGAGGGCGTGGTGCTCATCGAGCGCGCGACGGGCAAAGCCAAGCTCGTCGCCACGACGGGCAGCTGCAAAACGGGCGCGGATCACCAGCACCCGTCCTTCAACCGCGCGGGCGATATGCTGCTGTTCTCCAACCCCGACGAGCGCGGCACGGCGCAGCTCTGCGCCATCTCGCTCTCGCAGGTGCGCGCGGACTGGTAAGGGCTACTCCTCCGCCTGCATCCAGCCCGAGTACACGAGGATGCGCGGGCGCGAAAGCGGCGCGACCGTCCTGCGCCAGTCAAACGGCGCACAGCCCATGATCTCCCGGAAATGGCGGTTGAACGTGGACAGCGTGCTGTACCCCACGCGCCCGGCGATCTCGGCGACGCCGCTTTCCGTCGTGCGCAGCAGCGTGCAGCTCTCCAGAATGCGCACCTGATGCACGAACGCCAGCGGGCTCACGCCCATCATCGACAGGAACAGCCGCCGGAAATGCGCCGCGCTCAAGTGGCACACGTCCGCGAGCTTTTCCAGCGGGAAATCGCGCATGTAGTGCAGGTAGACGTAATCCAGCGCCGGGGCGATGGCGATGGCGTACTCGCTCGCGCCCTGCGGCGAAGCGGAATTCTCTTTGTCGTAGGCGCGGAGCAGGTGCAGCAGCAGCGCCATGCACAGCGAGCGCACGCAAAGCTGATAATTGGGCTGCTTCTCGGTCATTTCGCGGATGATGCTCATCACCAGCCTGCCGACCTCCGCGTACTCCCCGGCGGGCAAAATCAAGTGGCTGTTGTGCAGGAGCGACTGCAAGGTGCGGTTGTCGGGAAGCTGCTCGCGCAGGAAGGATTTGAGCAGCTCGTCCGGGAGGAAGAACAGGTAGCTCCACAGGCTCTTTTGCGGCGACGCGGAAAACGTCGTGTGCGGCACGTTGCGCGCGATGCACGTCACGTCGCCCGCGCGGAAGGACGCGGGCGTGTTCTCAAACACGATCGTGCCCGACTGCGTATGGCAATAGCCGACCTCCAGACAATTGTGGAAGTGCAGGCGCTCGGACGGCACATGGCTGATGTGCCATTCGTCGCCCGTGAGCACGATGATGGGGAACTCGGGCGGCAAATCGTAATTGCGGTACTCGATCACCGTGCGTTTGGCTCTGGGCATCGGTCGTCACCTCGCTATGGCTATTATACAGGATAACCGCGCGCAATTTCAAGCGCTCGCGCGCGACGGAGGAATGAAACATGGACGCGGACTATCGCAAAGGGGCTTTCACGCTGCCGGGCGAGGCGGGATACGAGGCGTTGACGCTCATGCTCGCCGAAAAGTGGGGCGCGGACGTCGTGCGCGACAGCGACGGCACGAGGCTGTCGCGCGCCATCACGGACGCGGGCTACAGGGTGTATTCCACGGTCTGCGTCATCCGCCAACACAATGAATATTTATACGCGCACCCCGAAGCGCAGCAGCAGACGTTTCTGTGCGGAAAGCCGATCGTCGCGCTCGGCGACACCGCAATGCTGCCGCTGCTGGACGGCTATTTTACAGAGCAGTTCGCCATCAACGCCTCGGACGAGGCGCTCGCGTATTGGCAGGTGTACGACCGCACGGAGAACCGCGAAGTGCCGCGCGAAAATTGGCGGTACGAGGGCGAGCATGTGCGCGTCACGGGCTGCGCGCCGTACCATGAATACACCGTTTCCTTCCTGTGCTACCGCATCTGGGAGGAAATCAACATGTATAATCATACGACCAACGGCTGGACGAGCGAGCATCTGCGCCAGCTCGACCCGCGCGACGACGCGGCGTTTGCCTACCTGAAAGATTGGCTGGACGCTTGGTGCCGGGACAACCCCGCGACGAACGTCGTGCGCTTTACCTCGCTGTTTTACAACTTCGTCTGGATATTCGGCGACGACGCGCGCAACAAAAGCCTGTTTTGCGACTGGGCAAGCTACGATTTCACGGTCAGCCCCGCCGCGCTGCGCGCGTTCGAGCGGGCATACGGCTACGCGCTGACCGCCGAGGATTTTATCAATCAAGGGCGATTGCAGGCGACGCACATGCCGCCGACCAAGGCAAAGCGCGACTATATGCGGTTCATCCAGCGGTTCGTTGCCGAAAAGGCGCGCGAGCTGGTCGCCATCGTGCACGCGCACGGCAAGCAGGCGTATGTCTTTTACGACGATAGCTGGGTCGGCATGGAGCCATACGGCGAATACTTCCAGAGCATCGGCTTTGACGGGCTCATCAAGTGCGTGTTTTCGGGCTTCGAGTGCCGCCTATGCGCCAACGCCGCCGTGCCGACGCACGAGATCCGGCTGCATCCGTACCTGTTCCCCGTAGGGCTGGGCGGGCTGCCGACCTTTTCCCCGGGCGGCGACCCGGCGCGCGACGCGCTGCGCTACTGGAAGAACGTCCGCCGCGCGCTGTTGCGCCAATGCGTGGACCGCATCGGGCTGGGCGGCTACCTGCACCTGACCGAGGGCTTTCCCGATTTTTGCGACACGGTAGAACAAATCGCCGTCGAGTTCCGGCGCATCAAGGCGCTGCACGGGCGCGGCGCGCCGTATGCGCTGCCCTGCCGCGTCGCCGTGCTGACAGCATGGGGCGCGCTGCGGAGCTGGACGCTGTCGGGGCATTTCCACGAAACGGACAGGCACGCGCTCATCCATATTCTGGAAGCGCTGTCCGGGCTGCCGGTGGATGTGTCGTTCATGCGCTTTGAGGAAGCGGAAGCGGGCGCGCTCGCGAACGCCGACGTGGTGATCAACGCCGGGCGCGCGGGCGACGCGTGGTCGGGCGGCAATGCGTGGCAAAGCGCGAAACTGGTATCCGCGCTAACGGCGTTCGTGCACGGCGGCGGCGCGTATATCGGCGTGGGCGAGCCGTCCGCAGCGCCGGGGCATCACACGTTCCTGCGCATGGCGCGCGTGCTGGGCGTGGATATCGACACGGGCGCGCGCGCCTGCCACGGGCGCTGGCAGTTCGCCGTCGAGCGCTCGCTGCCCATCGCCGTTTACAAAGACGCGCTCGCGGCGCGCGGCGACGTGTTCCTGACCGACGGCGCGGCACGCGTGCTCTGCGAGAAAAACGGCGCGCCGCAGATGACCGTCAACCGCTTTGGCAAGGGCATGGGCGTGTACATGAGCGGATTTGCGGTAACGCCCGAAAGCGCGCGCATGCTACTTGACACGCTGCTCTACGCGCGCGGCATCCAAAACGCGCCGTATGTCGCCGCCGACGCGCGCGCCGACGCGGCGTATTTCCCCAACGACGGCACGCTCGTCGTGCTCAATAACGCGGACGAACCGCTGACAACAACCGTCGCCCTCCCAAGCGGCGACATGACGGTATCGCTCGCGCCGATGGAAATGAAGACGGTGCGCGTGCGGAAAAGCTGAACAATTCACAAATAAAATGCGCGCCCCCGGACAAGCATCCGGGGGCGCGTTGTTTCTTGCGTTATTGCTTGTTTACCGAACCGGCAGCTTGGTCGTCATGCCGGCCTCATACGCCGCGAGGCGCTCGTCGATGATCTCCTGATAGCCCGCGTCCAGATACTGCTGGGAGAGCTGGGCGTACAGCGCGTCGAACTCCGCCGGGTCGCACTTGATGAGCTGTGCGAAGTATTCCTGATACAGGCTCAACAGCGTGGCGGTGTATTCGCTCTCGGCGTCGATGGCGACCGCGAAGATCGGGTCGGAATAGGCGTTGCCCTTGTCGGCGATGCCCTTGAGCTCCGCGTAGTTATCCAGCAGCGCCTGATAGAAATCCTGCGGCAGACCCTGCGGGGTGATCGCCTTGATGCTGTCCTCGATCGTGCCGACGACCTTGGAAGCGTGCACGAGGCAGGTCATGTCGATGTTCATGTTGTGGTTGAGCATTTCCTCGCCGGTGTAATCGCCGACCATGACGGGCAGCCCGTTCTCGCCGAGGTTGTAGGTCACGCCCTCGACGCCGTTCTCCAGCACGAACAGGTTTTCAGGCTGGATCATCCACTCCATGAGCATCCACGCCGCCTTGAGCTGGTCGGGCGTGGCGAACGAGGAGAAGCCCACGATCATGCCGAAGGGATTGTCCGCGCGGATCTGCGCGTCGGGCATCACTTCGCCGTCCACCGCCGCGTAAGCGCTGGCAATGGCAAGCTCGGCGCCGGGGTTGTTGTCATAGAAGGCGTTGAGCCAGTCCACCTTGCCGGACATGTAGCCGCCGTACTGGTAGGTCTTGCCGTTGATGAAGTCGGTCTGGGTCTGGTCGGTCGCCGCGCCCTTGGAGTCCTTCTCCAGCTCGAACTCGGTGGAATACCAGCCCGCGTGATACTCGGCGTTCTGGCGGCGAAGCAGCTTCTCGGTCGGATACCACGAGAGGCTCGCCGTGCCGAGGGAGGAGTGCTGCGCCCATTCCGCTTCGTTGACCGGGATGTCGCGGTAGCCAAAGTTCGTCACATACGCGCTCGTCGGGATGCCGAACGGCATCGGCGCCTGGTCGGTCAGCCCCGCGGCGATGATCTTGTCGATAGCGTCCTTGTGCTCCTGATAGCTCTTGGGCACATGGTCGTAGCCGACCTTGCGCAGCCAGTCCATGCGCACGAAGGTGGCGTAGGTATAGGTAGTGTTGTAATACGGGCGCTCGCTGAGCACGAAGAAGGTTTCGCCGTTGATATCGGTGTACCCAAGCTGGTTGTTGTCCACCATCTTCTGGTAGTAAGTGGGCGCGACCGCCTTGAAAGCGTCCAGATCGATGACCTGCATCGCGCCGTCCGTCGCCCACTGCGCGACCTTGGGATAGTCGTATTCCATCATGATGGTCGGCGTGTCGCTGCCGGCGATCAGCAGGCTGTACTTCGCCATGACGTCGCCGCGCGGGATCGGCACATACTGGACTTCGATGTTCCACTGGTCGCCGAATTCCTTCTGGATGTAGCGCGTCCAGTAGTTGTCGTCCACGGCGGGATAGCCGACCTTGGACCGGTCGTACACGGGCACGGTGATCTTCACCTTTTCCTCGAAGGGCTTCCACGCGGGAATGCCTTCCTCGGCGAGGCCGACCGCCGCCAGCGAGAGCAGCAGCGCCGCGGTCAGGAGCAGGGAGAGTAAACGTTTCATGTTCTTTCCTCCTTGTGTTTGATATCGTAACGGCAAGCATCGCCGTTATGCCCGGTTTATCCCTTGACAGCGCCGATCATCGCGCCCTTGACGAAGTATTTCTGCACGAACGGGTAGACCATGATGATCGGCAGCGTCGCGAACATGATGGTCGCCGCCTGCAGCACCTCGGGCGTGGACGTGACCGCCGCCGCCTCCGACAGGCTGATCGCGTCGTTGCCGGAGTTGAGCACCATGTTGGACAGCAGGTATTGCAGCGGCTGGAGCGATTTAGCGGTGACGAAATACTTCGCGTCGGCGTAGGCGTTCCAGCGCCCGACGGCGTAAAAGAGCGAGAGCGTGGCGATGATGGGCTTGGACAGCGGCAGCACGACGCGCGTCAGCGTCGTAAAATGGCTCGCGCCGTCCAGATGCGCCGCCTCGTAGACCGAATCGGGGATGGTCGCGGCGATGAAAGAGCGCATGATGAGCATGTTATAAGGCGAAAACGCCAGCGGCAGCACGAGCACCCACATGGTGTTGAGCAGCCCGAGGTTCTTCAGCAGCAGGTATTCGGGGATCAACCCGGCGCTGAAATAGAGCGTGAACATCAGGATGAACGCGAAGAACGCGCGCCCCTTGAGCCTACGGATGGCAAGCGGGTAGGCGGCGCAGGTCGTCACCACCATGCCGACCGCCGTGAACAGCACGGTCACGACGATGGTGTACAGCATGGAATACGTGAGCTGCCCGTCCAGAAAGATGGATCTGTACGCGCCGACGTTCACGCCGATGGGCCAGAGCGTCACGCTCTTGGACATCACGGCGGTGTTGGAGGACACGCTCTTGGCGGCAACGTGTAAAAACGGCAAGATGCACGTCAGCGACAGCAGGAAGATGATGAAGGCAATGACAAAATCGCCGAAGCGCACGCGGTTTACGCCGTGAAACATGCTTTGCTCTTTCATGGTCATGCCGCCGTCCTCCTTTCCATCGTCACAGCAGCCCGTCCTGCCCCAGCCGCTTCGCCGCCCAGTCCGAGCCCAGCACGAGTGTCAGCCCCACGAGCGACTGGAACAGCCCGACCGCCGTGGCGCGGCTGAAATTGCCGCCCGCCAAGCCTTTTTCGTAGATGTAAATCGCAAGCTGATACTGGAACGCCTTGACCTGCACGTTGCCAAAGGAATCGAGGCGCTCGAAGTTCGAGCCCATCAGCCTGCCGAGGTTCATGATCAGCAGCGTCACCATCGTGCCGCGAATGCACGGCAGCGTCACATTCCAGATCTTGCGCAGCCTGCCCGCGCCGTCGATGGTCGCGGCTTCATACAGATCGCCGGGCACGCCGGTGATAGCGGTCAGATAGATGATCGAGCCCCAGCCCATGTTCTGCCACACGCCGATGAGCACGTACGTGACCGCCCAGTTCCATTTTTCGGTCAGGAACGGAATGCCCTCGTCGATGAGCCCCGCGTTCATCAGGATGATGTTGACAAGCCCCGTCTGCGGCTTGAACAGCGTCAGCGACACGCTCGCGATGATGACCCACGACAGGAAGTGCGGCAGGTACAATATGGTCTGCGACACGCGCTTATAGCGGCGAAAGCGCAGCTCGTTGAGCAGCAACGCCAAGATGATCGGCACGGGAAAGCCGATGGCAAGATCGACGACGTTGAACACCAGCGAGTTTTGCAGCGCGCGGTGAAAATCGCGGTCCTTGAAAATCTTCACGAAGATGTCCAAGCCCACCCATTTGCTGCCGCTAAAGCCGCGCGCGGGCTTGTAGTCCATAAAGGCGATGCGCAGCCCCGGGTACGCGGCGTACTTGAAAATGACCACGAACGCGATGGGGATGAGGATGAGGAAATAGAGCTGCCAGTCGCGCGAAAGCGCGCGAACAACGCCGCGTCCGGCGGCGCGCAGGTCTCCTCTTCGCCCGTTCACAGCTTCACCCCTCCGCGCATCGTTTCGATGGCAATAGTATACAAAAAACATGCCTCCCCTTCTATTCGATAACAGATGAATATCATGCAGTTTCAATCATCTATCCGTCCCAAAAATGTACGCATTTCGGCATTTTGCTACCAGTTTATGGCTATTTCAGTGCCCGACGCACGAAAGTGGCGGGTATTTATATCCGAATCAATAACGTCCCGCGCGCGTCACGGCGTTTTTGCGCAAAATTGCGGTCATGCGCTTGACAGACGCGCGCGTTTCTTGTATGATATCACTTGCGCGTTGGATGCCGCGCCTGTGGAGAGGTATCGAAGTGGTCATAACGGGGCTGACTCGAAATCAGTTTGGGGGAAACTCCACGTGGGTTCGAATCCCACCCTCTCCGCCAAGTCAATGCAAATCCGAACCCATACCGGGTTCGGGTTTTTTCTATATGCCGCCAATGTGAACCGCCGCGAAAAATATCTGAAAAAAGCGAAAGAAACGTGTTGACTTGGAGTGAACTCCAGACTGTATAATGAATGTGCAGCGAAACACGAAGGAGGCGGCGACCCATGACGATTGCGGAAGCCAGCAAAAAGTTCGGGATCACGCAGGAAACGCTCCGGTATTACGAACGGGTCGGCGCGATTCCGCCCGTCACGCGCACGCCGGGCGGCATGCGGGATTATCAGCAGTCCGACTTGAACTGGGTGGAGCTTGCCGTCTGCATGCGCGGCGCGGGGCTGCCCATCGAGGTCATCGTGGCGTATAACCGCCTCTGCTTGCAGGGCGACGAAACCATTCCGGCGCGGCTCGAATTGCTCGAGCGGCAGATGGAAATGCTCAAAAAGCAGGAGGCGCAGCTTCAGGAGACGATGCGGCGGCTGGATTATAAGATCGCCAAATACCGCGTCGCCGCGCAAACCGGCACGCTTTCATGGCATTGACGCGACAAAAATAGAGGAGGAATGCACGATGCAGAAACCACAACGAGGGGACGGCGACCGCTATATTCCCTACGCCCAGCGCGACGGCGGCGAATCCGTCGTCTACTTCACGCGCGATTTGTCCGCGGAGGGCTTGCGAAATATCAGCGCGCGCGTGCAAAAGCGTCTGACCGGGAAGGTCGCGGTCAAGCTGCATACAGGCGAACCGCACGGCCCCAACATCATTCCGAGGCAATGGGTGGCGCGGCTTCTGGAAAACGATCTGCCCGGCGCGGCGATCGTCGAAACGAACTCCTACTACGCGGGCGATCGCTATACCACCGAGCAGCACCGCGAGACGCTCAAGCTCAACGGCTGGACGTTCGCGCCGGTGGACATTCTCGATGAGGACGGCGTGCGCATGTTCCCGGTCAAGGGCGGCAAGTGGTTTACGGAGATGGCGATGGGCGCGCACCTCGCGGACTATGACTCGCTGCTGGTGCTGACCCACTTCAAGGGGCACACCAAGGGCGGCTTCGGCGGCGCATGCAAGAACATCGGCATCGGCTGCGCGGACGGCAGAATCGGCAAGGCGATGATCCACACCACGCCCGGGCAGAACGACCAGTGGGACATCGGCGCGGAGGAGTTCATGGAGCGCGTGGCGGAATCCGCCAAGGCGGTCGTCGATCACTTCGGCGAGCGCATCGCCTTTGTCAACGTCATGCGCAACATGTCCGTTTCCTGCGACTGCGAGGGTGTGGGCGCGGAGCCTGTCGTCACGCCGAACGTCGGCATTTGCGCGTCCATCGACATGCTCGCGGTCGACCAGGCGTGCGTGGACATGGTGTACGCCATGCGCGAGCCCGACCGTCGCGCGCTGGTCGAGCGCATCGAATCGCGCCACGGGCTGCGCCAGCTCTCCTACATGAAGGAGCTTGGCGTGGGGCGCGACCGGTACGCACTCGTGGACATCGACAACGGCGACACGCACATTACCCCTGCGGACGCGGTGCGAAACGTCGTGCCGTTTCAAGAATAGAAAGGAAGAAATTACCATGAGCAAAACATTGGTAGCGTACTTCTCGGCAAGCGGCGTGACCGAGCGCGCCGCAAAAACGCTGGCGGCGGCGGTCGGCGGCGATCTGTATGAAATCAAGCCCGCGACGCCGTACACGAGCGCCGACCTCGACTGGCGCGATCAAAACAGCCGCAGCACCATCGAAATGAAGAACCCGGCGTCGCGCCCAGCGATATCGGGCAAAGCGGAGCGCATGCCGGAGTACGACACGCTGCTCGTCGGCTTCCCTATCTGGTGGTACACAGCGCCCACCATCGTCAAGACGTTCCTGGAAAGCCATGATCTGCGCGGCAAGAAAATCGCGCTGTTCGCGACTTCGGGCAGCAGCGATCTTGGGAACACCGCAAACGACCTCGCGCCATGCTGCCCCGGCGCGGAAATCGTCGGCGGCAAGATGCTCAACGGCAGGCTGGACACAGCCGCGCTGAAGGCGTGGGCGGGCAGCCTGTAAGGCGGGGCGGGAGATGACGACAGGCAGCCGCCCGACAGCCGAAAACAGCATGGGAACGGAGAAAATCGGCAGGCTGATGCTCCGCACCGGCATCCCGCTGATGTTGAGCCTGCTCATCAATTCGCTGTACAACTTCGTCGATTCGGTCTTTGTGTCGCGGCTGGGGCAGGAGGCGCTGACCGCGCTTTCGCTTGCCGCGCCCGTGCAGGTGATGATGTCGGCGCTGGGGCTTGGCAACGCCGTGGGGCTGAACGCGGTCATCTCCAAAGCCCTCGGCGCGCGCAGGCAGGACGAAGTGAAAAAGACCGCGAGCGCGGCGATCTTTCTGGCGCTGTGCGCGTGGGCGCTGATATCGATATGCTGCGTGCTGGGCGTGCGCTGGTATTTCGATTGGCAAAGCGGCGGCAACGAAATCATCGCCGCGCATGGCAGGGACTATTTGAGCGTCTGCATGCTCTTCTCGCTGGGGCAAATGGGACAGTGGGTGTTTGACCGCTTTGTGAGCGCAAGCGGAAAATCCCATCTGTTTCTGTGGACGCTGTCGGCGGCGTCCGTCACCAACCTGATCCTCGACCCGATCTTCATCTTCACCCTGAACATGGGCACGCGCGGCGCGGCTATCGCGACCGTGATCGGGCAAACGGTCGGGCTGGTCGCGGGCATCCTCATCAACCGCCGATGGAACAAGGAGATACCGTTCTCCTTCACGCTGAAACCGGACGGAAAAAGCCTGCGCGCCATCCTGCGGGTCGGCATTCCGTCGACGCTGGTGCAGGTGCTGACCTCCTTCGTTGCCATCGTCATGAACACCATCCTGCTGACGTTCTCCGCCACGGCGGTCGCCGTATACGGCATCTGCGCGCGCATGCACGGTCTGTGCACCGTGGGCGTGCACGGCGTGAACAACGGCTTGATCCCCATCGTCGCCTACAACTACGGCGCGCGCAAGGCAAAGCGCGTCGGCGAGGCGATCCGCTGGGCGCTGTTTGATTCCGCGCTGTTCTACCTGCTGTTTCTGGGCGTTCTGACGCTCTTCCCGCAGGCGATCCTGCATTTGTTCAACGCGTCGGAGGACATGATGACAGTCGGCGTGCCCGCCGTGCGCATCTTGGCGCTGGCATGGCTCCTGTCCATTCCCAATCTGGTGGTCGCGTCGGCACTGCAAGGGCTGTCGATGCCCGCGCCCAGCATGCTGCTGACAATGCTGCGGCAAGCGGTTCTGCCCGTCGCGTTGGCGCTGCTGCTGCGCGCTTTCGGCTCTCTGGACGTCGTATGGACGACGTTCATACTTTCCGAGGCGGCGTGCATACCGCTTGCGGCGCGCCTCTGGCAAAAAAACCGCGAGAAGGCGCTGCCGGAAACATCATATGTGACGGGATAAAACGCAAACAACGCCCGCAAGCGTTCTGCCTGCGGGCGTTTTTTATATGCAATTCAGGCTTCCGCCTGCATGTCCACGGCGCGCAGCGTGAACGAGAACGCGCGCGGGGAGGTCAGGTACAGGCGGTCTTTCTCGGGCGCTTGCGGCCCGCACGACGCGCTGCCAAGCGGTCCCATCACGCCATCAAAGCAGACCTCGGTCAGCCCTTCGTCGCCGATATCGTAGGTGTGCTCCGCTTTGTCCAGCGATTCCTGCGTATAGTGATGCGCCGAAAAGCTGAAGCCCTCGCCCGCGATCTCCAGCCCCATGCCGCCCGCGCGCAGGAAGCGCGCAAAGCGCGCGTCCTGATGCGAGCCGTTCTCCTGCGGGAAGACATACGGCTCGTGGTTGTCGGCGATCAGCCCATCGTACAGCCCGACGCGCGCCGCCGTCTTTTTGTCGGGGTAATTCTCAAACGGTCCGCGCCCGAAGTACTGCATGCGCTCGAACGCGCGCGGCATGACAAAGCGCATCCCCAGCCTCGGCAGGTGCGGCATGCCTTCCTGCAAAGGCTCGTAGGTCACGCGCAGGGCAACCGCCCCGCTGCGCGTCACGCGGTATGCCTGCGTCACGCGCACGACCGCGCGCGCGGACTTGGGCGCGTAGACGTTCACGAGCGTCACGCACGCGTCGTCGCCGTCCATATTGGCATTCATTTCCTCATTGCGGCACAGCAGCTTATCGATGCCCAGCTTTTGCCACTCGCGCGCGAGCCGCCTGTCGTTGTCCGTCAGCGCGCGCCAAATGTTCACGCGCAGACCGGCTTTGAGCAGCTCCACGCCCTTGCCGACAAACGAGCACAGCCCTTCGACATCGAACGCCAAGGCGAAATCGTCGCTGCGCACGAAGACCGTTTGCTTGTCCCGCGCGAGCGTCAGCGCGCCGCCCGGGAACGCCTCGATTTTCGCGGCAGGCGCGCCCAGCGACAGCGCGATTTGCTCGCCCGCGACGACGAACCCGGCGTTCGCCCAAGGCGTGTCCTTTTTGAGTGCCCAGTCGATGTTCAGGTAGCTGCCCTGCGGATACTCGCCCAGCGGCAGCGTCACGGCGCTTTCGCGCCCGGGGTTGGTTTTCGTCTCAAATTCGCCCTGCGCGACGGTCTTCCCGAGGTATTCCACGCGCCACGCGGCGCGCAGCGCCGAAAGCGACGTGAAGGCGTAGTAATTGCGCACGCGGAGCACGCCGCGCGCCTCGTCTGTTAGCCGCGCGCGCACCGGGCGCAGGACGTGCGCATACTCGGTCAGCCCAGTATGCGGCGTGCGGTCGGGGAACATCAGCGCGTCCACGCAGAAATGCCCGGAATGCGGGTACTCGCCGAAATCGCCGCCGTAGGCGTAGTAGGGCTTGCCGTCCTTGTACTTGACGCAGGCGTGATCGACAAACTCCCACACACAGCCGCCGATGAACGCCTTATTGGCGTATATCTTTTGCCAGTAATCCTCCAGCGTGCCGGGCCCCTGCCCCATCGCATGCGCGTACTCGCACAGGAAGTACGGGCGCGGGTCTTTGGATTTGAGGTATTTGTCGATTTGCTCAAAGTCGGTATACATGTAGCTGGCGAAGTCCGACGCTTCGGCGTTCCAGAACATCAGGTGGCTGTGGTAGTGGATGGGCCGCGAAGGGTCGAGCGCGCGCATGGCGTTTGCCATCGCCTCGTGGTTGCAGCCGTAGCCCGATTCGTTCCCCAGCGACCACATGACCACGCAGGGATGATTGCGGTCGCGCATGACCATGCGCACGCCGCGGTCGACGAACTGCTTCTCCCACAAAGGGTCGGTCGCCAGCAGGTGATAATTGCCGAGGTGGTTCACGCCGTGGCACTCCAAGTCCGCCTCGTCCACGACGTACAGCCCGTACTCGTCGCACAGGTCGAGGAAGCGCGGATCGTTGGGATAGTGGCTGGTGCGCACGCAGTTGACGTTGTGCCGCTTCATCATGCGCACGTCCAATTCCATCACGTCATAAGGCGTAAAGTGCCCGAGCGCAGCGTGCGTGTCGTGGCGGTTCACGCCCTTGAGCTTGACGGACACGCCGTTGACGAAGAACTGCCGGTCCTTGACCTCGACGCGCGTAAAGCCGAGGTCGACGCGCTCCACCTGCCCGGGGATCTCGCACAGCAGCGTATAGCGGTGCGGGTCTTCCGCGCTCCACGGGGTCACGGACGCGAGATCGCGCTCCAGCACGGCGCGGTCGTCTTTTACTTCCAATTCTTGGGAAAACACGGTCGCGCCGCCGTCAAGCAGCGTCAGCAGCACGCTGTCTGCGGAAAACACGTCGGCTTCGACGCGCAGCACGCCGCCGCGCGTGTCGGGCAGGTAGTCTGCGCGCGCGCGAATATCGGCGATGCGCGCCTGCCCGAAGGACAGCAGCATCACGTCGCGGAAAATGCCGCTCATGCGCCACATGTCCTGATCCTCGAGGTACGTCCCGTCGCTGTACTGCATGACGAGCGCGTTCAGCTCGTTCTCGCCGTCCCGCAAAAACGGCGTGATATCAAACTCCGCCGGCATGTGCGGGCACTTGGAAAAGCCCGCGAACGCGCCGTTGACATAGACGTAGAACGCGCTGTCCACGCCCTCGAACCGCACGCGCGTCAAGCGCCCGTCAAAGCGCGCGGGCAGCGTGAAGCGCCGTCTGTACCAGCCGACTTGGTTCTCGCGCGACACAAACGGCGGGTCGTACGGGATGGGATAGGCGGCGTTGGTGTACTGCGGGAAGCCGTAGCCCTGCATCTGCCAGCAGCCGGGGACTTGGATGCGGTCAAACGCCAGCGCCGCGCCGATATCGTCCGGCAAGTCTTCCACGCGGTCAAACAGCTTGAACTCCCAGTCGCCGTTGAGGTCGAGATAGTACGGCGACGCGGCGCGTTTGCCCGTCAGCGCCTGCGCGCGCGCAGCGTAGGGAACGATGGTCGCGCGGTTGTCCAGCCTGTGCACATGCAGAACGCCGATGTCCTGATACTCCGTGAAACGCATGGTCTGCTCCTTTCGTTACGCGGGCGCGCCCCCGGGGGCAAGCGAGCCGCCGCCGCGCATGGTGCGCATGGTGCGGTAGTAAACGATCATCAACAGCACCTCCGCGCCCACCCACGCGGACACGTCGGCGATGCAGATGCCAAGAAATTGCAGCGAGCCCACGAGCAGGTACGCCGTGGCGATACGCATACCCAGCTCCAGAAAGCCCGACAGCATGGGTGTTTTGGTGTCGCCCATGCCCTGCAGGGCGTTGCGGTAGATAAACAGCGGACCGAGGATCCACTTCATCACGCCCTGCACGACCATCATCTGCGTGGTGATGGGCAGGATCATTTCCAGCTCCTCGGGGTTGGCAAAGATGGCGGTCAGCGGGCGCGCAAGCAGGCACATGCCAAGCCCGAGCACGAGGTTCACGCCCGCCGACAGCGGCAGCGTCTGGTTCACGCCCTTGCGGATGCGGTCGAGGCGGCGCGCGCCCATGTTCTGCCCGGCATAGGTCGCCATGGCGATGCCGAGGCACGAGCCGGGCATCTCGGCAAAGTACATCACGCGCCCTGCGGCGGTGTACCCGGCGGTGTAGAGCATGCCAAGGTCGTTGATCAGCCTTTGCAGCGCGATTGCGCCGATGGCGGTCACGCTGACCTGAAACGCAAGCGGCAGACCGAGACGCATGAGCTTGCCGTCCAGCGCCTTGTCCGCGCGCCAGTCGCCCTTCTCGAACTTCAACAGCCCCGTCTTTTTCGCGCCGAACAGGCAGTAGACCGCCGCCACCACCTGCGCGATGGTCGTGGCGACCGCCGCGCCCAGCACGCCCCAGTGAAACACCATGACGAACAGGTAATCCAGCACGAGGTTGGTGAGCGTGGAGACGATCATGGCGTACAGCGGCGTTTTGCTGTCGCCCACCGAGCGCAGGAAGGACGCGAGCAGGTCATACGCCAGCAACACGGGAATCGACAGGAACGCCACCGTGATGTAGGTGTGCGAATCGCGGTAGATTTCCGCCGGCGTGTTCATCAGCGCGAGAAGCTGCGGCGTGAAGATCAGGCTGACGATCGTGAACACCACCGCCAGCACGCCGCCCACGCGCACGCTGCCGCAGAACGCGCGGCGCAGACCCGCCTCGTCCTTCGCGCCGAAACGCTGCGAAAGCAGGATGGCAAAGCCCGAGGTCATGCCCATCAGGAAACCGATGATGAAGTAGGTCAAAGACCCGGTCGAGCCGATCGCCGCCAGCGCGTCCACGCCGACGCCGCGCCCCACGATGGCGGAGTCCACCATGCTGTAGAGCTGCTGGAACAGCGAAGAAATCAACATCGGCACGGCGAAAGTCACCATCAGCCGCCACGGCGTGCCTTGGGTCATGTCCAGCGTTTTGTCCTTGGTTTTGCGCATACATTCGTCCTTTCCGGCATGAAAAATGGCATAGAAAAGCCGTTATGACGGCAAGCTGCGCCGTCATAACGGCGCGCGATTTGTTTACAGTCCGGTTTTCTCGGCGATGTACTTGCGCGCCTTCACGGCGAATTCGTAGGGGTTCGCCTTGGCGGGGTCTTGCTCGGCTTCGACGACCACCCATCCCTCGTAGCCCGCGTCTTCCAGAATCTGGAATATCGGAGCGAAGTCCACGTCGCCGTCGCCGGGGACGGTGAACACGCCGTTGCGCACCGCGGTCAGGAAGCTCCAGCCCTCGCGCTTCGCCTGCTCGCGAATGTTCAGGCGCACGTCCTTGAGGTGCACATGGCGGACGCGCCCGATATACTTCTTGAGCACGGGCACGGGATCGATGCCCGCGAACGTCAGATGGCCGCTGTCAAACAGCAGGAAGACCTTTTCAGGGTCGACCAGCGCCATGAACGTGTCGATTTCTTCCGCCGTCTGCACGCCCGTGCCCATGTGGTGGTGGCAGGTCAGCGTCATGCCCTTCTCCTGCGCGAGCGCACCCATTTCGTTGTAACCCTTGGCGATCAGCGCCCACTGCGCCTCGGTGTACACAGGTTTCTGGTCGCCGAAAATGTTGATATTCTTGCCTTGGATGGAGTTGCCCTGCTCCGACGCGCCGATGACGCGCGCGCCCAGCGCGTGCAGCCTGTCGCGGTGCGCGATAAAGTTTTTGATGGTCACGTCGTAAGGCTCGGAGGTAAACAGCGAGGAAAACCAAGCGTTGCAGATTTGCAGACCGCGCACGTCGAGCTTGTGCTTGAGCACTTTCGTGTCCATCGGGTACTTGTTGCCGATTTCGCTGCCCTTGAAGCCCGCGAGCGCCATTTCGCTGACGCACTGCTCGAATGTGTTTTCCTTGCCCAGATCGGGCAGGTCGTCGTTGGTCCAGCCGATGGGCGCGATGGCGAGTTTGACCTTGTTCTTGTCCAGCATATGCGTATCTCCTTTTATGTGTTAGAATTCTCTCGTGTCTTTGACGTGCTCGCAGAGGTCGCGGTACGCCGCCTGCACGCGCGGCTGCTCGGACACCGACGCCACGCCCACGCGCCACCATGACGCAAACCCCGGCGTCATCGTCCCCGGCAGCACTTTGATGTCATACAGCACGGGCAGCGGTTGCTTCCTGCCGTCCTCGAGCGCCGCGCGAAGCTCTGCTGCCGTGCGTACGGTGTACGTTTTCAAGCCGTAGGCGGCGGCGTTCGCGGCAAAATCGACGGGCAGGATATCGCCGTCCAGCTCGCCCGTTTCGGGGTCGCGGTAGCGGAAGACCGTGCCGAAGGTGTCGTTGCCCTGATTGTTCTGGAGGTTCTCGATGCAGCCCCAGCCGCTGTTGTCAAACAGGCAGAAGTGCACGCGCAGGCGCTCCTGCACGCAGGTGAGCAGCTCGGAATGCGCCATCATGTACGTGCCGTCGCCAAAGAAGGCGTAGACTTCGCGGTCGGGCGCGGCGAGCTTCACGCCCAGCGCGCCGTTGGTCTCGTAGCCCATGTTGGAAAAGCCGTACTCCATGTGGTACGTGCCCGCGTCGCCCGCGCGCCAGAGCCGCTGCATGTCGCCCGGGAGGCTGCCCGCCGAGCCGACCGCGATATCGCTTGATTGCATGAACTTGTTGATCTCGCCGAGCGCGCGCGTCTGCGACAGCCCTTCGGCGCGCTCGTCCGCATAGAACCCGTCCACGATGGCGTTCCACTCGTCGCGCGCCGCAGCGATCTTCTCGCCCCACATTGCATGGTATCCGCGCATCGCGGGCAGCAGCGCCGAAAGCCCCGCTTTCGCGTCGCAAACGATGGCTTCGCCGTCCATTTTGATCGCGTCAAACGGGCAGATATTGATGGAAACAAACTTCGCGTCCTTGCGGAACAGCCATTTGCTGGCGGTCGTGAAATCGCTCAACCGCGTGCCGACTGCGAGCACCACGTCCGCCTCGCGCGCGAGCACGTTCGCGACTTTGCCGCCCGTCACGCCGACGCCGCCGACGTTCAGAGGATGCGTCCAGGGTAGCGTGCCCTTGCCCGCCTGCGTCTCGGCATACGGGATGCCGCACGCCTCGCACAGCGCGAGCAGCGCCGCGCCCGCCTCGGAATAGCGCACGCCGCCGCCGAGGATGGCAAGCGGCTGCTTCGCGTTCTTGAGGATGCCCGCCGCGCGCGCGACCTGCCCGTCCGTCGCGGGCCGCCTGTCCATGTGCCACACGCGCTTGCGCAGGAAGGCCTCAGGGTAATCGTAGCTTTCGCCCTCCACGTCCTGCGGCATGGCGAGGCAGACCGCGCCGGTATCGGCAGGGTCGGTCAAAACGCGCATGGCGTGCATGGCGGCGGTGACAAGCTGCTCGGGGCGCTCGATGCGGTCAAAGTAATGGCACACGCCGCGGAACGCGTCCGTCACCGTGCGCCCGAAGGAATCGAAGAACTCCGCCTGCTGAAGCACAGGGTCTGGCTGGCGGCAGGCGAACGTATCGCCCGGCAGCAGCAGCAGCGGGATGCGGTTGGCGGTCGCGCAGCCCGCCGCCGTCACCATGTTCATCGCGCCGGGGCCGATCGAGGACACGCACGGGATAATTTCGCGGCGGTTCTTCTGCTTGGCAAACGCCATCGCGGCAAGCGCCATGTTCTGCTCGTTCTTGCCCTGCAAAAAGCGGATGTGATGCCCGCCCTGCGAAAGCGCCTGCCCCACGCCGACCACGCAGCCGTGCCCGAACACGCCGAACATGCTGCTCACAAATTTCGTTTCCTGCCCGTCCAGCTCGACGTACTGATTGTCCAGAAAGCGCACGAGCGCCTGCGCCATCGTCAGCGTCACCTTGCGCATACGTCATCCCCCCAATACTGCGCGTCTTTGTCCTGCACCCAGAGGTGCTCCCCGAGGAATACCGGGTACTTGGGCTGCGCGTACGGGTCGCCGGGCAAGTGCCGGATCGCCCACAGATACCACAGCGCGTACCCCGGAGGCGTGCACTGCGGGTGCGTCAGCCCGGGCGCGATGAGCACGGTGTCGTTGGTGTGCACCTTCACCACGTCGTCGCCAAGCTCGGCGTAGGCAAAGCCGTTTGCCGGGTTGCATTTATAGTAGTAGATTTCGGGCTGCGGGTGATGGTGCGGCGGGTAGCTCGACCACTTCCCCGGGAAGCCGATGACCTCGCCCAGCACGAGGTTGGCATACGGCGCGTTGGCATGGTCGAATATCGTGCGCACGATGCGCGTGCTCGTTTCGTGCATCGTGCCCTTGCCGCGAAATTCGTCGGGCGTGTCTGCGGGCAGGTACAATTTCGCCGGGAACTCGCGCTCGTTGTCGGTGCGCAGGACGTTGATTTCGCAATCGCCTGATAGCGCGGTGATCTCGACCGCCGTTTGCTTGCCCACGTGCAGCGCCGTGGGCGGCGTGTCAAAGCAGTTATCGCGCGTTTGCTCGTGCGTTTTGCCGTCCCACGCGAAGCAAACGCCGCCGTACACCAGCAAGTACGCCTTTTCCAGCGGGCGCTCGTCGCGGTAGGTTTCGCCCTTGCGCAGCCGCAGGATGCCGAAATCCATCAGCATGTCCGCGTGCTTGCCGTGCATCTCGGTCACGGGCGTGTACCCGAAGGCGTGCTCGCCCCGGGCGCGGATGATGGGGTTCATGGTCTGCCTCCTTGCAAAACAACGCACGGGAAGCGCCGGGGTTCAGGCGGCGCTTCCCATGGATGCGTTCAGATGATTTCGTCGATGCGCACGGGGCGGTGCTCGTCCAGCGACTTTTTCGCCGCCTTCGCCAGCACCACGCTCATCAGCCCCGCGTGGATGCCGACCGGCACGTCGGTATCGTTCTCGATCGCGGCGATGAACTGGCGCATTTCCTCGATGAAGGACGCCATGTAACGCTCTAGGAAGAAGAACTGCGGCTTGTCGCCGGTCACGCCCGCCGCGGTCGAGAGCTTGACCGTGCTGTCGCCGTCGTTCTCGCCCGCCGCCATGCCGAGGCTGCCGAACACTTCCACGCGCTGGTCGTAGCCATACGCCGCACGGCGGCTGTTGTCGATCACACCGAGCGCGCCGTTTTCAAACGTCAGCGTGACGATGGCGGTGTCCACGTCGCCCGCCTGCCCGATGCGCGGATCGACCAGCGACGTGCCCATGGCGTACACTTCCTTGACATCGCTGCCCGCAAGGAACATCGCCATGTCAAAGTCGTGGATCATCATGTCGATGTACAGCCCGCCGGAGGACGCGGCGTACTCGGGGGACGGCGGCTCGGGGTCGCGCGAGGTGATCTTGATGATTTCGATGTTCCCCAGCGCGCCGTCCTTGGCGAGCTTGTGCACCTTGCCGTGGTTGTGGTCAAAGCGGCGGTTGAAGCCGATTTGCAGTTTCACGCCCGCCTGTTTGGCGACCTCGGCGGTCTTCTGGATCTTCTCGATCGTCAAATCGACGGGCTTTTCGCAGAAGACGTGCTTCCCGGCCTGCATCGCGGCGATGGCGATATCGGCGTGCGTGGGCGTGGGCGAGCAGACGAGCACGGCGTCGATCGCCGGGTCGTTGATGATGTCCATGTAATCCGTCGAATACGCGGGCACGCCGTAGGTTTCCGCCAGCGCTTTCGCCGCGTCGCCGATCACGTCCGTCACGCGGACGATCTCCGCTTGCGGGATGTGGTAGGTGATGGATGCCGCGTGTACCTTGCCGATGCGCCCCGCGCCGACGATGCCGACCTTCAGTTTCTTCATCTTATTTTCATTCCTTTTTCTGTATTGTTACGGCGCTTCGCGCCGCGATTACCGGCTGCCGTCCCACGTATCGACCGATGCCTTTTGCTTCTCTTCCTCGTCGAACCAGCGCGTGGTGACGCACTTGGACTCCGTGTAGAAGCGGAACGCGTCCTTGCCGTGGCAGTGCAGATCGCCGAAGAAGGACTGCTTATGCCCGCAGAACGGGAACACCGCGATCGGCACGGGGATGCCGACGTTCACGCCGACCATGCCGCCGTCCGTGTATTTCACGAACTCGCGCGCGTAATGGCCGTTCTGCGTGAAGATGACCGAGCCGTTCGCAAAGGGATTGCGGTTCATCAGCTCCAGCCCCTCGTGGAAGTTCTTCACGCGCTTGATGCACAGCACGGGTCCGAACACTTCGCGCGTGCCGATGCTCATGTCCTCGGTTACATGGTCAAAAATCGTGTGACCGATGTAGTAACCGTCTTCGTAGCCTTCCACCTTAACGTTACGCCCGTCGAGCACGAGCTGCGCGCCCTCGTCGACGCCCTTCTGGATCCAGTCCAGCACGAACTTCTGATGCCCCTTGCTGCCGACGGGACCCAGCGCGCTCGTCTTGTCATACGCGGGGCCGACCTTCTGCTGCTTGCACTGGCGCACGATCTCGGCGACCAATTGATCGGCGATGGCTTCCTCCACGACGATGGTCGGCAGCGCCATGCAGCGCTCGCCCGCGCAGCCGAACGAGGAGTTGATGATGCCGGCGGCAGTGCGCGTGATGGGCGCGTCATGCAACACCAGCGCGTGGTTCTTGGCTTCGCACAGCGCCTGCACGCGCTTGCCGTGCGCGGCGGCGGTGGAGTACACGTGCAGCCCGACCTCGGTCGAACCGACAAACGTGATCCCCTTGACATCGGGATGCGTCAGAAGCAGCTCGGCTTCGTTGCGCGAGCAGGGGACGATGTTCAGCACGCCGTCGGGGAAGCCCGCTTCTTTGTACAGCTCGGCGAACTTCAGCGAGGTCATGGGCGTGGTGGACGCGGGCTTCAATACGAACGTGTTACCGCAGACGATGGCAAGCGGCGCCATCCAGCCCATCGGGATCATGGCGGGGAAGTTCCACGGCGCGATACCCGCGAACACGCCCAGCGGCTCGCGGTACAGCGTGGTGTCATAGCCCTTGGAGGTGTCCATCAGGCTCTCGCCCATGAGCAGGCTGGGCGCGGAGACCGCGAGCTCGGTCATGTCCAGCGCCTTGCCCACGTCGCCCTCGGCTTCGCTCCAGCACTTGCCGTTTTCCGTGGCGCACAGGCGCGTGAGCTCCTCCATGTCGCGCTGGATGAGCTGGTGCAGCTTCATCATCAGCGCGGCGCGCTTGCGGACGGGCGTGTCCCGCCACGCGGGGTACGCCGCTTTCGCCGCCGCGATGGCGGCTTCCATCTCGCCCGCGGTGCACTTGGGCGCGCGCGCGATGGCGCGCCCGGCGGAGGGATCGTAAATCGTGGTGTAGCTCTGGGAAACGCTGTCCACAAATTTCCCGTTGAGGAAATACTGCAGGATGGGAAGTTCGCTCATGATGGTGTTTTCTCCTTTTTTCGTAGTCGATAATGATTTACAGCCGCGTCACCATGTCGCCGTACTTGGCTTTTTCCTCGCGGACGAAGGCGGCGAGGCTTTCCTGCGTGGGCATGTCCTTGCTGCACGCGTGGCTGGCGACCAGCATGGCGGCGGACGCGCTGCCAAGCTCGAGCGCCTCGGGCAGGGGCTTGCCCGCCATCAGCGCGGTCAGGAAGGCGCTAGCGTAGCCGTCGCCGCCGCCAAAGCCCTTGAGCGCGTTGACCGGGAACGGGCGCACGCGGTAGCGCGCGTCGCGCGCGTAGGCATACGAGCCTTCCTTGCCATGCTTGATGACCAGCAGCGAAACGCCCTTTTGCAGCCAGTACGCAGCGGAAGCGTCGTCCGTCCCGGGCATGGCGAGCAGGCGCTCCATGAGGTCAAACTCCTCGCGGCTGCCGATGACGATATCGGTCTTCTCCGCGACGAGCGACGTATACACCGCGACCTCGTCGAGGCTTTTCCACGTATAGGCGCGATAGTCCGCGTCGAAAACCACGCGAACGTCGTTGCGTTTGGCAAACGCCAGCGCCTTGAGCGCCGCCTCGCGCGTGGGCGACGTGCATAGCGCCGTGCCCGAAATCAGCAGCACCTTGGACGCGGCGATATACGCTTCGTCCACGTCGTCGACCGAAAGCTGCAAATCGGCGACGCCCTCGCGGTACATGAGGATGGAGGACTGCGTGGGGCTCAAAATCTCGGTGAACGTCAGCCCGAGCTTCTCGCCGTTTTGGCAGCGCGTGATATGCGAGCAGTCGATGCCCTCTTTCCGGAAAAAGTCCGTCACAAAATCGCCGAACTGGTCGTCCGACACCTTCCCCAGAAAGCCGACCTTGCCGCCGAGCCGCGCCATGCCGACCGCGATGTTCGCGGGCGAGCCGCCCAGATATTTGTTGAAATGCTCGCTCTGCGACAGCGGCTTGTTGTAGTCGGTCGGGTTGAAGTCGATGGCGACGCGGCCGACCGGGATGATGTCCATCGGTTTCCTTGCGTCAAACGTAAGCACCGGTTACTCCGCCTTTCCCGCGCAGCCGAACAGCGCGACGTACTTGCGCACGACGGCGCTGACCTGCTCGCGCGCGTTGGTAATGCTCGAAAAGATGTCGCAGAGGCACTGCGCCGAGGACGCCGCCATGAAAATATCGGTGGCGATGTTGATTTTGCGCATGCCAAGCGCAATGAGCTTGCGGAACTGCTCGTTGGTCAGGCCCGTGCCGCCGTGCAAAACAAGGTGCGCGTTCATGTTCCCGCGCAGGCTTTCGAGCACGTCGTAGCGCAGATGCGGCTTTTGCGCGTACAGCCCGTGCGCGTTGCCGATGCCCACGGCGAGCGCGTCCACGCCGATACCGTCCATGCGCTCGCAATCCTCGATGCGCGCGATCCACACCGGGCAGTCCGAGCCGTCCTCGCCCTTCCCCACGCAGCCGACCTCGGCTTCCACCGACGCGCCGTATGCCTTGGCAAGCGCCTGCACCTCGCGCGTGGTCGCGATGTTCTCCTCGATGGGCAGCAGCGAGCCGTCATACATCACCGAAGTGAACCCCAGATCCAGCGCCTCGCGGATGCACGCAAGCGTGCGCCCGTGGTCGAGGTGCACCGCGACCGGCACGCGCGCCGCGCGCGCCGCCGCCATCATCATGGGCCCCACGAGGTACAGCGGCGAATACTGAACGCGCGGCTCGGCGATCTGCATGATGATGGGCGCGCCCGTTTCCTCCGCCGCCGCAAGCACGCCTTCGATGCACTCCATATTGGCGACGCTGAAGGAGCCCACGGCGTAGCCCCCGTCCCTGGCGCGATCCAGCAGGTCGCGCATGTTCGCAAGCGACATGTTCCCTCTCCTTACATCTAAAACAATCTATCTTTAAGCAAACAGGCTGCTGTTTGGCGTGCTTTCGTAGTTCATGCGGTGAACCGCTGAAAATCGGTCTCTCTCCTCCCGGAGAGGCAGAAGAGAGACCGATCGTTCAGCATACTTGGTTGTTACCCTTGGGGATTACTTCTGCGAAGCTTCAAAGTAGTCCTTGGCTTCGTTGAACATCAGACCCAAGCCGTTGGCGTCCATATCGGCGAGGTATTCCGCCCAATCGGCTTCGATGTCCTTCTTGCCCTGGATGAACTGGGTCATCCAGTTGTCCTTGAGGTTGGTGAGGTTGGTCTGGTATTCCGCCATCAGCGGCAGCGAGAACTGGATCAGCGTGCTGATGCCGTGCTCCTTGTAGCCCAGTTCGGTGGCGAAGATCGTCGCGGCGGAAACGCTCTCACGAACGGCGCTGGGGCCATACTCGGTGCGGCCAAAGCGGTTGATGGCTTCCATCTCGGGGTAGTCTTCGCGATACAGGTCGGTGTTCGCCCACTGACGGGTTTCCTTGTCTCTCCAGAACCAGTACTTGCCCTCTTCGCCGTACACGTCCTCGAGGTACTGCTGCATCACGTCGGTATCCGCGCTGCCGTTACGCGCCATGAAGTTCATGATCTCCAGCACGCGGATGAACCTGCCTTCATCCTCGGTGAGCTCGGGGGAGAAGCAGTAGATCTGCGCAAGCAGGTTCCAGCTCTTGACGCCGCTGTCGCCATAGGGGCCGACGACGGGATCGCCAAAGGTCAGGCGCTCTTCGGGGTTGGCATTGTAGAATTCCTCGGCAACCCTGCCGTGCAGGCAGTCTCTGAGCTGACCGTCTTCACCGATTTCCTGATGGTCGCCCGCGGTGATCCAGTGGTAGTAGTTGCCGCGCACGGTGCAGCCGATGCGATGGTTGACGACCGAGTGCGAGATCGCCCAGTAGCCGCCGGAGTTCTCGCCGGTGATGAATTCGGGATCGATGATGCCTTCGTCGTACCACGCCTTGAGCACTTTCAGCGCTTCCTGATAGCGCTTGGAGGTGGCGGAGTACACGAACTCGTTCGTGCCGTCATGATCGTCGTCCAGGAACTGGAACGCCGAATGATCGACGCGGCCGTCGGCGGCGCCGGGGTTCACGCCGAACGCGCCGTACACCAGACGCATGCCGTCGCAGGACATGCCGTAGGTATCCTGCACGCCGTTGCCGTCGGGATCTTCAAAGGTGAACTTGTAGAGCAGGTCATGCAGCTCTTCGAGCGTCTTGGGGGTCTCCGTCACGCCGACCTTGTCCATCCACGTCTTGTTGTAAACAACGGGCAGGTGGAACAGGTTGCCGGTGGAGATGACGGGCAGGCCGTACTGCACGCCGTCGACCGAGCCGTAGGTCAGGTACTGACCGTTCTCATACGCCATCTGGCTCTCATAGTACAGCGGGAAGTATTCCTTCACCAGCTCCATGTTGATTTCGCCCAGAACGTCCTGGTCGACGTAGTTGTTGAAGCCGGCGGGGTCTTTCATGCGGATGACGTCCGGGGTCTCGCCGCGCATGATGTAGGTGTTGAGCACTTCCATGAACGTGCCGTCTTCGATGGGCAGGATGTTGATGTCCACGTTGAAGGTGTCCTCCAGCAGGACGATGGTGACAGCGTCTTCCGGCGCGGGGGTCACGAAGTACTGCGTCCAGTTGATGGTGTACTTCTCAAGCTGGCTGTAGTCTTTGTCGACCGTGCCGACTTTCGCCATCGCCGGGGATGCGCACGCCACCATGACGAGCACCATGAGCAGAATTAGGGCCTTTTTCATCGGGATTCCCTCCTATATATTTTTGCAGGCACGCGCCTGCATTGGCACAGTGTGGACGGCGCTTGATCAGCCCTTGAGGGAGCCGATCATCACGCCCTTGACGAAATACTTCTGAATGAAGGGGTAGACCACCAAAATGGGCAGCGTCGTCACCATCGTCACGGCGGCTTTGATGGTTTCGGGCGTTTGCCGCGCGGTGACTTCCTCGCCGTACAGGGAGACGAGCTGGTTGCTGCCCTCCAGCACGATGCGCCGCAGCGTCACCTGCAGCACCTGACGCTCGGGGTCGGAGATGTAGATCATGGAGTCGAACCACGCGTTCCAGTGCCCGACGGCGTCCCACAGGCCGACGGTCGCGAGGATGGGCAGCGACAGCGGGAAAACGATCTTGTAGAGGATCGTCAAGTCGTTCGCGCCGTCGATGCGCGCGGACTCCTCCAAGCTGTCGGGGATGGACATGAGGAAGTTGCGCATGATGGTGATGTTATAGGCGGAGATGCAGCCCGGCAGCACGAGCGACCAGATGCTGTTCATCATCTGCAAGTCCCGGATGAGCAGGAAGTTTGGCACCATGCCGCCGTTGACGAACATCGTGATGACCAGCAGCATCGTCCAGAAGTTGCGGTTGGGCAGGTATTTCTTGCTCAGGCAGTACGCGAGGTTGTAGCAGAGCACCAGCGCGATGGCAGTGCCCAGCACCGTGCGGATGACCGACCACATAAAGCCCAGATACACATACCGGCTCGACAGCACGTTTGCGTAGCTCTCCAGCGAGAAGTACGACGGCAGGAAGACGATCTGCGTCATCGCCTGCCTGTTGGGGTCGGCGATGGACACGGCGAGCAGGTACCAGAAGGGGTACAGGAACGAGAAGCAAATGAGCCCAAGGAACAGGATATTGAACGTGTCAAACACCTTTTCGCCCAAGGAGCGCTTGATGGCACGGTGCTTTTTCTTCGGAATGAACAAAGCCTTCTGTTGCATGACTGACCCCTCCTTTCTTACCAAATACCGTAGTCGTTGACTTTTTTGGAGATCGTGTTCGTCAGCATGACGAGCGCGAAGGAAATGACGTTCAGGAACAGGCTGATGGCGGTGGACTCGGAGTACCGCATGTTCTTCAGACCGATTTCGTAGGTGTACACGCCCAGAACGTTCGCGACCTTATACATGGCGGCGTTGGACATGTTGAAGATCTGGTCGAAGTTGTCCGATACGATCGAGCCGGCGCGCAGGATCAGCATGATGGTGACGGTCGGCGCGATGGAGGGCAGCGTGATGTACCAGATGCGCTGGAAGCGCGTCGCGCCGTCGATCAACGCCGCTTCGTACATCTCCTGATCGACCGCCGACAGCGCCGCGAGGTACACGATCGAGCCCCAGCCGATGCTCTTCCAGACGTTCGTCACGACCAGCACCCAGCGGAAGGTGTCCACCTCGCCCATGAAGTAGTACGGCGTTGCGCCCACGGCTCGGTACAGCGCGGCGACAGGGCCAGTCGAGGGCGAAAGCAACTGTATGAACAGCCCCGACAGCGTGACCCACGACACGAAGTGCGGCAGGTAGGACATGGTTTGCAGCACTTTCTTGTACTTCTGGTTGCGGATCTCGTTGAGCAGCAGCGCCAGAATGACCGGCATGGGGAAGCCCACGACGAGGTTCATGAACCCCAAGATGATGGTGTTCTGGAACGCCGACCAGAAGACCGGCATGGAAAACACCTTCTCAAAGACATCGAAGCCTACGAACGGGCTGCCCCAGATGCCCATCTTCAGGCGGAAGTTCTTGAACGCGATCTGGATGCCGTACAGCGGCACGTACTTGAAGATGATGAGCATGACGATGCTCGGCAGCATGATCATCACCAGCCAGCGGTACCGCCAGTACTGCGCCGCCCAATGCTTGAGCCCGGTCTTTTTCTGATACGCCACGGGCATGGTTGCGTCTCTCATAACGCGCCATCCTCTCTCCGCTCGCTCGCGGGATGCAGCAGTTCCTTGGCAAAGCACGGCGTCGTGCCGATGTGCAGCGTCTTGTCCACGGGCGTATACGCCGTCATATAGACGGTGAAATGCTCCGCGCTCTCGGGGTACGCGCCGTCCGAACGCCCGAGCGCGGCGTGCTCGGCAAAGCCGTCCGACAGCACCATGCGTTCGCCCGTGGGCGCGAGGACTTCCAGAGGACCTTCGGCGAGCAGCAGACTCTGCCCGCCCTTGCCGTCCATCAGGAAGGAGCGCGAGCGCAACTTGCTGCCGGCGGGGAAGCCGATCTCCACGCGCAGCGGCAGCCAGTCCAGCCCGTCGGTGTGGATGCGCACGTCCACGCCGTCGCCCGTCAGCGCCACGTCCACGAACGTGTCCAGCGCCACGCCTTGAAAGCGCTTGCGCGTGACTTTGTTATCCATCGCCCACCAGTCCGAGGTGTCGGGCTTGTCGGGATAGAACGGCAGGTAATACCAGCTATCCTGATGGAAGGAGAGGCGGTAGCCAGTTTCGGTCTCCTCGAGCTTGTCCGCCACGAAATTGCGCTTGTCGCAGAGGTTTTCGTAGATGACCATGTACATCGTCATCGCGCCGTTCTGGAAATAGAGGAAGTTCGCCTTGCCGTCCATGACGGTCATGGAGAGGTTGCCGTTGCGGACGCGCGCGATGCGCGAGCCCTTGAAATGATACTGGTACTTCGTGAACGCGTCGGCATTCAGCGGCGCGTCCTCGATAAAGTCGTCCAGATCGTCGTATAAAAGCAGCCATTCCACGCCGCGCACCTGCTTGCCGTGGCGGCGCGCCGCGCAGTAGCAGTACTCCGCGTAGGCGGCGAGGTCTTTCTTTCCGCTAAAATAGGCGGTCAGCAGGAACAGGATGTAGTAGCCTTCGAGGTATACCTTGCGCCCATAGTCCTGCCGCGTGGAGTTGTTGGTGAACACCGAATCGTCCGGCTCGATGTATTTGAGCATCATGCGGAGGTTCTTTTCGGCGGCGTCCAGAAAGCGTTTCTCGCCCGTGGCGATGAACAGGCGGAGCATCTGGTCGTCGTTGACCATGTTATAGCCGCCCGCGCTGCGCTCGGCGAACTCGCCGTCGTCGTTGACGTCAAGCCCTTCATTAAGATACTCGTCCGCGCGGCGGGAGAATTCCTCGCGCCCGGTGATCTTGGCGACGCACTTTAAGCACGCGCAAATCGCCCAGCGGTGGTTGGGCGTGTGGAAACCGCCCGCGGCGATGCCCTCGGCGCAGCTTTCCAGCAGCCGCAGCGTAGGCTCGCGCAGCCACGCCGTCTCGGGCGCGGCGTTTTTCTCCATCAGCCACCATGCGTTGAGCACGGCGTTCATGGTAAAGGCGGTATCGGGCGGCGAGGCGAAGTTACAGCCCGCGAGGTCGAGGCAGCCGCAGGGGCGCTGGTACTGCTCAAGGTACGCGAAAGCGCCCAAAATCGCGCGCTTTACGTCCTCGTCGAGGTAGTGCGCGCTCTGCTTGGCGACATACGACACCATCAGGTGCGCCAGCGCAAATCCGGAAGAACGCGTATCCGTCGTATACGCATACATCGGAAAAGCGCCGCATCGCAGACTGCCGGGGTCCGTCAGTTGACAGGAGAGCAATCGCGACGTCTCCATGTCATAGACGTTCATCATTTCCGCAAGATGGTGCATGGGCAAGTCTCCTTCATGTATAAATTTGAATCGCTGGCTGCCGCTGAAGACATCTTCGCCTTGACAGCGCCATAATAGCACCGTCAACGGCATTTGTCAACAGTAAATATAGCAACAGCCGCACAAATTTTGGACTTTCTCATAAGAGTTACCAATTTTTCTGGTAAACTTTCGAGGTTCTTCCTGCGAAAACCCTGAAAAACCCGCGATTTCGCGGCATTTCGCCCTTTCGGAGGCGAACGGGCGCGCCGAACGGCTTGCGCGGCAAGCGGCGGATATTGGACATATTTTGATGTAGTGTATGAAAATTCGTTGACAAGCAATGGACGACGTGGTAACATGAGCGCGCAATGTGCACACATGATAAGCATATGTTTAGAAGGAGATGGGGTATTTTGGAAGGTTCCGTGCCCGCAGCGCCGCAAAAGAAGAGGGTCATCCCTCCCTACGCATCCTTTCTGCTGTTCAACCTCGTGTTCTTTATGCTGGACACGACGGCAAGCTATTTCCAAATCTACCTCAACGACATCGGTCTGACCAAGACCATGATCGGCACCATCACCGGCACGGCGAGCTTGGTCGCGCTGTTTTTCCAGCCGGTCTTCGGCGCGGTGGCGGACGCTTCCAAGTCGAAAAACCGCATCCTGCAGCTCATGCTGCTGGTGACGGCGGTGTTGTACCCCATGATCATGCTCAACACCAGTATGCTATACATTCTGATTGTATACACGCTGTTTGTGGTGTTCCGCCGCTTCCAGCCGTCGCTCAACACCACGATGTCGGTGGAGTACTCCGAGCAGAGCGGCAAGCCGTACGGCCCGATTCGCATGATGGGCGCGGTGGGCTACGCGCTGATGATGATGTACGTCAGCCAGCTCGCGGGGCAGGAAAACGGCATCCCCAAGACGTTCTACATGTTCACGATCATCGCGCTGGTGACGTTCGGCATCGTGTTTTTCATGCCCAAGATCGAGGGGCACAATAAGAAGGAAGACGGCAAAAAGGTCTCCCCCGCCGCGCTCGTCAGGTGCAAGCCCGTGATGATGCTGATCCTCTTCCAGATCATGCTCAACATCGCCGGGAGCTTCGGCAACAGCTATTTCTCGCTCTACTTCACCGACGACATGGGCGGCTCCAACGCGCTCTTTGGCACGATGCTGTCGGTCGCGGCGTTCATCGAGATCCCGTTTTTGTTCCTCGCCGACCGCATCATCAAGAAGCTCGGCGCGCGCAAAATGCTGTTCATGCTGGGCGTGGTCACGGCGGCGCGCTGGTTCATCTGCTACTTTGCCACCGGCACGACCACGCTGTTCGTCGTGCGCTGCTTCAACTTCATCGGCATCCTCGAGGGCGTGACCTACAGCCTGACGCTCAGCCGGCTGGTCGCCCCCAAATTCAAGACCTCGGTGCAAACGCTGTCGGCGACCATCCAGAACGTCGCGAGCATCCTGCTGTCGTCGTACCTCGGCGGCTTTCTGGCGGACTTGGTGGGCATCCGCCCGCTGTTCATGGTGTCGGGCATTCTGGTGACGATGATCACGGTGGTATTCTGCGGGTTCATGCTCAAAATCGACGAGAACACGCCCGTGTTTGAGGGATAATCAAGAAATGTAATATAAAAGGAGGAAAGACCATGCACAGTCCCTTTTTCAACAGCCTTTCCAAGGAAGGGCAGACCCTCGTGCTGGACGCGGTGGAGCGCCTCGCCCCCAACTATGACGCGGAAAGCGGCATGGTGGGCTACCGCTTCGGCGGGCAGGTGTATCCTGCCGCGCGGCCGAGCCTGTACTACGCGCTGGGCTTGATGCTCCTCAATGAGGACGGCTGCGCGGAGAAGGTCGCGCGCATCTGCGACGCGGTCGTCGCCGGGCAGATCGACGCGCCGGACGAGATCTTCCACGGCTGCTATCACCACAAGGGCGCGCCCGAGTGCCCGGCGGGCGCGATGGACTACAAGCGCTTGGGGCTGTACGGGCGCTACTTCACCGACCTGTTCTACGAGCGCAACATGAACGCCTTCCGCCTGAACCTCAAGGCAGACCCGCGCTTTGCGGACAACGCCCTCGAAATCGAAAAGCTATACGACAAAGCCGTCGTCAGCCAGTTCCCCGTCGTCTGGACGAGCTACGAGCCAAACAGCCGCGAGTTCGTGCTGATGTGCTTCGCCATGCTGCTGGAGCACTATTCGGACAAGCTCCCCAAGGCGTGCGTGGAGAACATCGAAAAGAGCTGCAAAATCGCGCTCGAGGGCGCGATCACGCGCAGCAAGACGAACTTCTCGCCGCTCAACACCAACATCCAGTGCATGCACGTATTCACGGTCGATTACTTCGGCGTGCGTTTTCACATGCCCGAATACTGCGAATACGCGCTCGCCTACGCCGAGGAAATGACGAAGAAATACCTGCGCTACCACGCGGCGGCGGAGTTCAATTCGCCGACGTATTGCAGCGTCGACCTCGGCACGCTCGGCTTCTGGCGGCGCTACGGCTCGTCCGCGCGGCTGCGCGAGCTGGGTGAAATCCTCGAAAGCGGCATCTGGCGCGACATGATGGAGTTCTACAACCCCGCCATGATGAACTTCTGCGGCCCGTACTCGCGCGCGTATGAGCTGGAGATGGCGAAGCACACCGGCTATCACGCAATGCTCTACTGGGCGCTGGGCGAGGACAAATTCCCGCTGCACCCGTACACCGCGGAATCCTCCAGCAACCCGCTGCTGGTGTTCGGCGGCGTGACGCTGCCGGAGGACGTACAGGCGGCGGTCTTCGCGCCCAAGGACGACGTTACGCTCTATCACCAGTTCCGCGAGCTGTCCGAGCGCGGCGAGCCGGGGAACAACGACGCGCTCTGCACGGCGACGGGCTGGATCAGCAAAGACCTCATGACCGGCGCGCTCGCGGGCAGCGAGAACCCCAGCCATCAATTGCACCCGCTGGTCGTGTTCTGGCGCGGCGAAAAGGGGCTGGGCACAATCAAGGTGCTGCGCTCCACGCCCGAGGGCAAAATGAACCACATGCACACGGTCTTCTTCAACGCCAAGGCGGACAAAACGCACCTGACGATGGACGTGGATTATCAGGTCAACCGCGACGTGAAGCTGTTCTTTGAAATCGAGTACCCCGGCATTTCGGAGAGCGCAGACATACAGGAAAACCTGTGGAAGCTGCCCGGGCTGACCGTGCAGGTCGCCGCGCAAGCGCCCGCGTACACCGTCGAAAGAAACATCGTCATGGGCGGGCGGCGTTCGGAAGGCAAGCCCAACCCCGATATCCTGCGCGTGTGCTACCTGTCCGAGGCGCTGAAGCCCGAAACCAAGCAGATGCACTTTGACATCGACCTGAAACTGGACAAGTAAAAACCATCGCGCGGAAGGGGGAGGCGACTCCCCCTTCCCCGCGTTTATCGGAGGAATGCCGCCATGCCCAGCGCCATCTATGAAGCCCTTTCAAAAGAAGGCAAGACCCTCGTCAACGAGGCGATGGAGCGCCTCGCGCCCAGCTACGACCCCGACACCGGCATGTCGTCCTTCAGCATCTACGAGCGCAAGATCCCGGGCGACAGACCCAGCCTGTACTACGCGCTGGGGCTGATGCTGCTGGGCGAGGACGGGTGCGCGCGCGAGGTCGAGAAGATTTGCGCCGCCATCATCGCCAAACAGTTCGTCGCGCCGGGCGAGATCTATCACGGCGCGTACCGCCAGTACGGCAAGCCCGACCCGCGCCCCGGCGTGCTGGATTACGATCGGCTGGGCGTGTACGGGCGATATTTCATCGACCTGTTCTACGAGCGCAACATGAACGCCTTTCGCCAAAGCCTGCAGGCGGACGCGCGATTCGCGGAATACGCGCAGGACATCGAAGGGCTGATGAACAAGGCGGTCATGCAGGAATACCCCGTGGTATACGCGGGGTACGAGCCGTGCAGCCGCGAGTTCAACCTGATGTGCTTTAGCATGCTGCTGGAGCACTTTGACGGGCAGCTTTCCGGCGCGTGCGTGGCAAGCGTCGAGCAAAGCTGCGCATATGCCGTCGAGGGCGCGATCACGCGCAGCAAGACCGACTTTTCACCGCTGAACACCAACATCCAGTGCATGCACGTATTCATCATCGACTACTTCGGCAAGCGCCTGAACCGCCCGGAATGGCGCGCATACGCGCTCGCCTACGCCGAGGACATGACAAGGAAATATCTGGAATATCACGCGGCGGCGGAGTACAACTCGCCGACGTACTGCGGCGTGGTGCTCTCGACGCTCGGGTTCTGGCGGCGCTACGGCTCGTCAGCGCGCCTGCGCGAGCTGGGCGCGCTGCTGGAAGAGGGCGTATGGCGCGACATGATGGCGTTTTACAATCCCGCCATGCGGAATTTCTGCGGGCCGTACTCGCGCGCGTATGAGCTGGACATGTCCGTGCACACGGCGTTCCCGGCGCTGCTGTACTGGGCGCTGGGCGAGGACAAATTCCCGTACCACCCGTTCACCAACGAAAGCACCAGCAACACGCTGCTGGCGTTTGGCGATATCGCGATGCCGGAGGACTTGAAGGCGTTCGCGGTCTCCACGCGCCCGGATACCGCCGTGCGCCGCCAGTTCCGCGAGCTGTCGGAACGCGGCGAGCCCGGCAGGCGCGACGCGCTCTGCACGGCGACGGCGTGGATCACGCCCGATTTGATGCTCGGCGCGCTCGCGGGCAGCGAAAACCCCAGCTATCAGCTGCACCCACTGGTCGTGTTCTGGCGCGGCGGGAAGGGGCTGGGCACGATCAAGCTGCTCAGGCGCACGCCCGAGGGCAAAATGAACCACCTGCACACCGTATACTTTAACGGCGCGGTCGAGAAAACGCGCGCCGTCATGGACGTGCGCGTCGCGGTCAACCGCGACATCATCGTGTATTTCGAGCTGGAATACCCCGGGCTGTCGGACATCGCCGAGATAACAGACGATCGTTGGACGCTGCCCGGGCTGACGGTGCGCCTGCAAGCGGACGCGCCCAAGCCGACGGTGACGCGGCGAGGCGATATCCTGCAAGTCTGCTACCTGTCCGAGGCGCGCAAGCCCGAGACGAAAAAGCTGATGTTCACGATGGATTTTGATTTGCGGCAGTAATCAAAAACGGCGCGCCCCGCATGCAAGGAGCGCGTCGTTTGCATTCATCAGACCGATGCTTTGCCCATCTTTTCCGTCAGCATCAGGAACGTCAGCCCCTGCCCGTAGGCGGTTGGCATGATGGGGATATTGCGGTAAAAATCGAGGTCGCGCCCCATCGGCGTGCCGTAGGACACGCCGCCGACGACGCCGTCCGCCCCGACCTGCGCAAGCACGCCCGCCAGCGCCTTTTCAGCGGCTTCCGCGCACGCCTCGGGCAGCAGGGAAAGCCGCACGCCCTTGAGCAGCCCGTAGGCGATCGCCGCGCTGGCGGAAGTCTCCAGATAGCTGTCGGCGTGGTCCAGCAGCGTGTGCCACAGCCCGGTGTCCCCGTCCTGCAGGGCGACGAGCGCAAGACATTGCTCGCGCCACGTCTCCATGATGCACCGCGTCACGCAGGGGTCTGTCTCCCCGTCCTCCAGCAGCCATTCCAGAAAATCGACCGCCCCGGCGGTGAACCAGCTATTGCCGCGCGCCCAGAACGCCGCGCCGAAATGGTGCCGCCCGAGGAACGTATAGCCGTGATACCACAGCCCGTTCTCCGCCGCGTGCAGGTACTTGATGTGCAGCAGGAACTGATACTTCGCTTCCTCGCGCCACGCGCGCTGGTCAAGCGCGACGCCCGCGCGGTATAGAAACAGCACGGTCATAAACAGCGTGTCGTCCCAAAGCTGCTGCGGGTTTTCATCGTGCGTGGTGATGTGCTGGAAACCGCCCTCCTGCGTGCGCGCCAGCCCGTTCATCACCCATTCCGCCCACGCGCGGATGTGCGGCAGGTACGCTTCGTCGTCCGTTTCCTCATAGAGCATGACCATGCCGAGCATGGGCGCGGTGGTGTTGATGTTGCGCGGCGGCAGCCCTTTTTGCAGGTGCTCGGCGTACCACGCGCGCACGTCCGCAAGCACGCGCGCGTCGCCGGTGGCGCGGTACTGCTTCATCATGGCGTACACCGCCACGCCCTGCGGCCACTCCCACGTCGAGAGGTTCATATGGTCTTCCGCGTTGCCCTTGCCCGCGTTTTTGGTGGCGACCAGCCTGCTCATCACAAGCCGCGCGATCGTCTGATACTCCATGCGCGTTCCCTCCTGCTGTGCGTTCGCGTTTTCGCGCTCTATTGTACCATACCGGGCGGACAAACTCAACACTTTTCCAATATTGCGCCATGTTTTCTCAAACAGTTTCCCATACTGGTGCGCGCTACAGCCGCTCCGGCGGCAAATATCATGGATAAACCGTCCAAATTCTTGCCGAATCGTCAACGAAATATACCAAAAAGTGCACCAACTACTTTACGAAATCCAAAAAACATGTATAATATGTGGTGGGTGAGTCAAACCGAGGAGGGTTCTTCCATGAGAACCAAGCGGATTCAGGATATCGAGCATTATGTCGCCACAAAAGGCTTTGCTTCCATGACCGAGCTGGAGCAGCACTACAAAGTCTCCATCAACACCATCCGGCGCGACGTGCAGGATCTCATCCGGCGCGGCGCTGTCAGCAAGGTATACGGCGGCATCTGCGCGCGTCAGGCGGAAGTTTCGCTGACGCCCTATGAGGAGCGCCGCATCAACAATGAAGAAGCCAAGGTCGCCATCTGCCGCCGCGCGGCGGAGCTGGTGCACGACGGCGACATCATCTTTATCGATTCGGGCACGACCACGTTGCAGCTCATCGACCAGCTCGCGCAGCGGCAAAACCTGACGATCGTGACGAACAATCTGGGCACGGTCGCGCGCGCCATGCCGTATGACAAAATCAACGTCATCGTGCTGTCGGGGCAGCTCCAGCGCAAAACCAATTCCGTCGCCGGCAGCGACACCGTCTCCAGCCTGCAACGGTATAACATCCGCATCGCGTTCATGGCGGCGACAGGGCTGTCCACGCGCGGCGCGACCAACTCAAGCCCCATGGAATACGAAATCAAAAAAGCCGTGGTCGAAAACAGCGAGAACGTCGTCCTGCTGCTCAATCAGGAGAAGATCGGCGTGACGGGGCTCATGACCTTCGCGCAGGTCGAGGATTTCGATTCCATCGTCACCGACCGCGAGCCGGGCGAAGCCTGCCGCGAACTGCTGCGCGAAAAGAACGTGCAGCTGCTGATCGCCGGGGACGACGGACGGTAAATAAGCAAGATATAGGATGCCGCGGTCAGGGGTATCGCACAAACGAGCATGCGGGCGTTCAATCCCCTTGTAGGGGTCGATGCCCACATCGACCCGCGAGCAAACATCCGTGCATGCGG